>CACGWH010000003.1 GCA_902576765.1 uncultured Pelagibacteraceae bacterium | reverse complement strand
TCGGGAGGTGTAATGGCAAATGATTTAGGATTTCCTGATATCGGTTTAACTACTTTGCAAGATGTAAGCACACGTTCATATTTAATTTCTAGAGTAACAAATCTTCCCACAATTGTTGATATAGATACTGGTTTCAAATCCTGCAAAGAAACGATTGAAACTTTTGAGGAATTTGGAATTTCAGCAGTACATTTAGAAGACCAAATAGAAAGAAAAAGATGTGGGCATTTAGATAATAAAGAATTAATTTCTACAGATAAAATGGTGAATAAGATTAAGGAATGTGTAAATGCTAAAAAAGATGATAATTTTAAAATTATTGCACGATCTGACGCAAAAAGTGTAGAGGGGATTGATAAAATGATAGATAGATGCAAAGCCTACATTGATGCAGGAGCTGAAATCATTTTTCCTGAGGCTTTACATGATGAAAAAGATTTTGAAAAAGTTAGAAAAGAACTAAAGTGTTATTTATTAGCTAACATGACTGAGTTTGGTAAGACTAAACTGTTTAATTATAAAGAATTAGAGCAATTTGGTTACAATATAGTTATATATCCAGTTACAACTCAAAGGTTAGCGATGAAAAATGTTGAAGATGGATTGAGAGACATTTATGCAAATGGACATCAAAATAATATTATTGATAAAATGCAGACTAGAAAACGTTTATACGAGCTTGTTGATTACGAAAAATATAATAGTTTAGATGAAAAAATTTATAATTTTAGCACTGAAGGCCACGAGTAATGAGTGATGATATCAAAAAAGGTTTATTAGGTATAGTTGTTGATGAAACAGAAGTTTCAAAAGTAATGCCTGAAATTAATTCTCTTACTTATAGAGGATATGCTGCACAAGATTTATGTGAATATTGTAGGTTTGAAGAAGTTGCTTACTTAATTTTAAATAAAGATCTTCCTAATACTATTGAACTTAGAAAATTTGAAAAAGAGGAGAAAAATAATAGAGAATTATCCAAAGATCTATACTCAATTCTAAAAAAAATGCCAAAAAAATCTCATCCAATGGATGTGGCTAGAACTGCTGTTAGTATAATGGGACTTGAAGATAAAGAAACGACAGACTCATCACCTGAGGCTAATATGAGAAAAGCAATTAGAATTTTAGCCAAAACACCAACCGCTTTAGCTGCTTTTTATAGATTGAGAAAAGGTAAAAATATTATCAAACCTAAAAAAAACTTGAATATAGCTGAGAATTTTTTTCATATGTGTTTTGGAAAAGTTCCCCAAAAAGAAATTGTTAAAGCTTTTGACGTTTCTTTAATTTTGTATGCAGAACACAGTTTTAACGTATCAACGTTTACTGCAAGAACTATTACTAGTAGTTTGTCTGATATTCATGGAGCCATTACAGGGGCGATCGCAAGTTTGAAAGGTCCACTTCATGGTGGTGCTAATGAAGAAGTAATGCACATGATGAACAAAATAAAGACACCTTCTAATGCCCTTAAATGGATTAATAATGCATTGGATAATAAAGAAGTAGTTATGGGTTTTGGTCATAGAGTTTATAAATCTGGTGACTCCAGAGTTCCAACAATGAGAAAATATTTTGCAAAAGTTGCTAAAATCAAAAAAGATAAAAAGTTTGAAAAAATTTACGATATTGTTGAAAAAGTAATGATAAACAGAAAAAATATACATCCAAATGTAGATTATCCAACTGGACCCACTTACCATTTAATGGGTTTTGATACAGATTTTTTTACACCAATATTTGTAATATCAAGAATTACCGGCTGGTCAGCTCACATTATGGAGCAGCATGCAGCAAATAAATTGATCAGACCTTTAGCTAGTTACAAAGGTAATCAACATAGAAAAGTTGTGCAGTTAAACCAAAGATAATAAATTAACTAAACGCTTCAGCCCAAGTTCCTTGAGTTGATGCTTTAGAATATTCTGTAGCACGACCTTCAAAGAAATTCATATGCTCGACTGCATTCAACATTGTATCCAACCAACCTAAAGGATTTTTTTCAACTTTATAAATTGGCTCTAACCCCAGTTGACTTAATCTTCTGTTAGCAATAAATCTAATGTAATCTTTAACTTCTTGAGCTGTTAATCCCTCCATTGGACCCATTTCAAAAGCCAGATCAATAAACGCATCTTCATGTTCGACAATTATTCTGCATGCTTCATAAAGTTCTTTTTTTAATTTAGGTGTCCAAATTTCTGGATTTTCTTTAATGAACTCTTTAAAAATTCTTATCATGGAATTACAATGAAGAGTTTCATCTCTAACTGACCAAGTAACAATCTGACCCATACCTTTCATTTTGTTATGTCTTGGAAAATTTAAAAGAATTGCAAAACTTGCAAATAATTGTAAGCCCTCAGTAAATGCACTAAATACTGCAACTGTTTTTGCAATATCTTCTTTTGAATTTACATTGAAACCTTGCATGTAATCATACTTATCTTTCATTTCTTTATATTTCATGAATGCAGAATATTCTGACTCTGGCATTCCAATTGTATCCAATAAATGAGAGTAAGCAGCTACATGAACTGTTTCCATTGCAGCGAAAGCTGTCATCATCATCAGAACTTCTGTAGGTTTAAAAACAGTCGTATAGTGTCTTAAATAACAGTTGTTAACTTCAACGTCTGCTTGAGTAAAAAATCTGAATATTTGGGTTAACAAGTTTTTTTCAGGTTGTGATAGATTTTTTTGCCAATCTCTAACATCATCACCAAGAGGAACTTCCTCTGGCAGCCAATGTATTCTTTGCTGGGTTAACCATGCATCATAGCACCAAGGGTATCTAAATGGTTTGTAAACTGGATTTTCAGTTAATAATCCCATTTTTTTTGGTTGTATTATCTCTTTTTTTTCTACTTTAATTTTTTCTGCTACTGACATGATAAACATTCCTCATATTCTTGTTGTTCGTTTGATTGTTGATTTTTTGATTTGTACACATTAGCTGTAATATCTGTTGATTTTGCATCGTTAATATTCTCAGCTCTTTGGATTGATTTTGATCTACAGTAATAAAGGCTTTTCAGACCTTTTTTCCAAGCATCAAAATGAATTTTATGTAACTCTTTTTTATGAACGTCAGCTGGTAAAAATAAATTAACTGATTGAGCTTGTGAAATATAAGGAGTTCTATCCCCACTCAAATCAATAATCCAATGCTGATTTAATTCAAAGGCAGTTTTGAAAACATCTTTTTCTAAGTCAGTTAAAAAATCTAAATGTGATACTGAACCTTGATTAGTTGTAATTGTAGACCAAGTCTCATCATCATTTTTACCATGACTCTCTAAAATTTCTTCTAAATATCTATTTCTAACATTAAATGATCCGGACAATGTTTTGTGTGTGTAACTATTTGCTGCTATAGGTTCAACACCAGGTGAGGCACCACCACAAATTATAGAAATCGATGCTGTAGGTGCAATAGCTGTTTTATTAGAAAACCTTTCTTTAAAACCATATTCTTCAGCATCCGGACAAGCACCTCTTTCCTCTGCTAAATCTTTTGAAGCCTGATTAACTTTTTCGTGAATGTTTTTAAATATTTTTTTATTCCATGCTTTTGCCATTACTGACTCAAGAGGAATTCTATTTTTTTGTAAGAAAGAGTGAAAACCCATTACTCCTAAGCCAACGCTTCTTTCTCTTTCAGCTGAATATTTGGCATCTTTAAATTGATCAGGAGCTTTATTTATAAAGTCTGATAAAACATTATCTAAAAATCTCATAACATCATTAATCATATTAGGATCATCTTTCCACTCTTCATATTTTTCAATATTCAAAGAAGACAAACAACAGACTGCTGTTCTATCTCTGCCGTCTTTATCAATCCCAGTAGGTAAAGTTATTTCACTGCACAAGTTAGAGGTTTTAACTGTAAGATTTGCCAATTTGTGATGTTGAGGAATTTGTCTATTTACCGTATCAATATAAATTATGTAAGGTTCACCTGTTTCAATTCTAGCAGTTAACAATCTAATCCACAAATTTCTAGCAGATATAGTTTGTTGAACTGTCCCATCAACAGGACTTTTTAATGCCCATTGTTCATCAGTTTCTACTGCTCTCATAAAAGCATCTGAAACTAGAACACCATGATGAAGATTTAAAGCTTTTCGGTTTGGATCTCCTCCTGTTGGCCTTCTCATTTCAATGAACTCCTCAATTTCTGGATGATCGATTGGAAGATAACATGCGGCTGAACCTCTTCTGAGTGAACCTTGGCTGATTGCCATTGTTAAAGAGTCCATAACTTTTATGAATGGAATTATTCCAGAAGTTTTTCCAACTCTACCAATTTTTTCACCAATTGATCTTAGATTGCCCCAGTAACTACCAATGCCGCCTCCTTTGGCTGCTAACCAAACATTTTCACTCCATAAATCCAAAATTCCTCCAAGACTATCCGAAGCTTCATTTAAGAAACATGATATTGGCAAACCTCTCTTAGTTCCACCATTTGACAGAACCGGTGTTGCTGGCATGAACCAAAGGTTGCTTATATAGTTGTAAATTCTTTGCGCATGTAAATTATCATCAGCGTATGTACTTGCTACTCTTGCAAATAAATCTTGAAAAGATTCATTCTGACCCAAATATCTATCTTTTAAAGTTGCTTTACCAAAATCAGTTAGGTTGGCATCTCTTGAACGATCAATTTTAATAATGATACCTTTGTCGTTTTGAAAAAGTTCTGTTTCATTGTTTAGTGAAAAAAGATCTGGTCTATTATTTTTTGATACCTCTTTAACTTGGGGGCTATATTCAGAGACAGCTTTCTTGATTGCCTGAGATAGAATTTTGTTCATTTTTATGTATTATAATTTGTTATTATTACGAAAACAACTATATGTTGTGTGCGCATTGTAGTGATATACTATATAATCAGTAAATCAATAGAACATTTATAGAACATAAATAAAATAATTCAACCATAAAATTGAAAAAAAGGTAAGTAATTAACAGCATGAATCAATCATTAAAAATAGATCCGTATGGTTTTAGGGAATATGACGCAAGGTGGGTTTATAATAAAGATATCAATGCAGAGGGAATCACAAATCTAGGTAAAGGATTTGGTACACAAATTATAAACCGCACTAAAAAAAATAATCCAAGAGTAATAGTAGGTCATGATTATAGGTCTTACAGTGAAGAAATTAAAGCGGCGCTTAAAAAAGGACTGATCTCAACAGGATGTTTTGTAGAAGATATAGGATTATCGTTATCACCTATGGTTTACTTTGCTCAATTTGATCTTGGTAGTGATGCTGTAGCAATGGTAACTGCTAGCCACAACGAGAATGGCTGGACTGGTGTAAAAATGGGTATCAAAAAAGGTTTAACCCACGCACCAGAAGAGATGAAAGAGTTAAAAGAAATTACATTGAACCAAAAATTTATAACAAATCAAGGAAATGAAAAAAAGATAGATAATTATCAAAATATTTATAAAGATGATTTAATAAAAAATAATAAGATAAATAAAAGAATTAAAGCAGTTGTAGCATGTGGAAACGGAACAGCTGGAATTTTCGCACCAGATATTTTAAGAAAAATTGGATGTGATGTGATAGAATTAGATTGTAATTTAGACTGGACTTTTCCTAAATATAATCCAAATCCTGAAGATTTAGAAATGTTACATGAAATAGCTAAAGCAGTTAAAAAAAATAATGCCGATATAGGTTTTGGTTTCGATGGAGATGGGGATCGCGTAGGAATAATTGATGATAAAGGAAATGAAATATTTTCTGATAAGATAGGCTTATTGATAGCTCGAAATTTATCAGTATCTTTTAATAATTCAAAATTTATTGTTGATGTAAAATCGACTGGACTTTACTCCAATGATAAGATCTTAAATCAAAATAAATGTAAAACTATATATTGGAAAACTGGTCACTCTCATATCAAAAGAAAAGTTTATAATGAAAAAGCGTTAGCGGGTTTTGAAAAAAGTGGGCACTTTTTTTTCAATAAACCATTAGGCTATGGATATGATGATGGAATAAATTCAGCTATCCAAGTTTGTCATCTTTTAGATAAAGAAAATAAAAAAATTAGTGAAATTATTAACGAGCTTCCAAAAACATTCCAATCACCTACTATGGCTCCTTTCTGTAAAGATGAAGAAAAATATAAAGTTGTTGATGAAATTATCGATAAAATAAAAAAGATTAAAGATAAAAAAGATAAAATAGATAATCAAGAAATCAAAGAAATACTTACAGTCAATGGAATAAGATTTTCTTTTGAAGATGGCTCTTGGGGTTTGATTAGAGCATCTTCAAATAAACCTTCGCTTGTTATAGTCACAGAAAGTCCCTCATCTGAGGAAAGAAAAATAAAGATTTTTAAATTTATTGATCAATTGCTTCAAAAAACTGGCAAAATTGGAGACTATGATCAAAAAATATAATTAAATATCTTTTTTATCATCATTATCATTAACTTTATTTTCCTCGGTAGTTTGATCACTATAAAACTTTTTAATTAAGGCTTCTTCTTTTAACTTTTGTTCTTGATCGAATTTATCTTCCCATTCTTTAATTCTTCTATTTTCTTCTTTTATTCTCTCCTCTTCTTCCTCTTTATGTTTTAATGCAATTAGTTTTTCCTCCTCGATTTTTTTTTGTTTTTCCTCTTCTTTTCTCAATTCTTCTGCCCTTTCTCTTTGCTCTTTCTCTTGTAAAATCCTCTCATTTTCAGCAGCTTTAAGTTTTTCCTCTTTTAATTTAAGCTCTTCTTCTTTTACTCTTTGTTCAGCTTGTTCTTTAAGTAATTGTCTTTCTAATTCTTGCTGTCTTTCTATTTCCAGCTGTCTCAATCTATTTTCAGTTTCCCTCAATTTTTCTTCTTCATATTTTAATTTTCTAGCTGCTTCCCTAATTTTTTGTTCTTCGTCTAATCTTTTTTGTCTCTCTATTTCTTTCAATCTATTGTGTTCCTGTCTTTCTTTTTCCTTTTCATCTCTAATCCTTTGAGTCTCAATTTCTTTTGCTTTCAATGCCTCTTCTTTAATTTTAATTTTTTCCTCACGAATTCTTTGTCTTTCGAGCATTTTTAATCTCAATTCTTCTTCCTTCAGTCTTCTTGCATCTTCTCTAATTCTTCTTGACTCTTCGTCTTTTAATTTTTGTTGTTCAATTTTAATTCTTTTGGCCTCTATTTTTTTTCTTTTTTCCTCATTTTTTCTTACTTGTCTCTCATTTTCTATAATCAATCTTTGCTGTACTAGTATTTGACGTTTTTCCTCTTTAATTTTATCTAATCTTTCTTTTTGAGCTTGTTTTTTTTGTCTCTGTTCTTCTCTTTTTTGATCAAGCTTTCTCTGTTTTTCTAGTCTATTATTTTCTTTTTCTTTTTCTTTTTTGAGATTTGCATAATAATTTTCTAGTTTATTTTTTGTATTCTCAACAAAATTAAATGGATTAATTTTAGTTAAATCGATATTTTTAGGAACTATAGACTTAACATTTTTCAGCCCGATGGTTCTTTTTTTTTTAATTTTTTTTGGGCTCATATATAACTAACTTAACCATTTTTGCCTTAATTTAAAAATATTAGTTGTGTTTATATTGAGTTTTGCAATGAAAATAATTAATAGAAAATTGATAAAGTTTTGAATTACAATTTTAACGTGTATAAAATTTTACAAAAAATATTTAAAGAATCAGGTATGAGCATGTTTGTTCATGAAAAAAAAATTTATTATTATTTCTTTAATGTTGCTGACAAATTGTTCAGCTCCAGGTACAGCTTTATTGGGTCCTATATTTACTGGTGCAAAAACAGGTAGTGTTTACCAAGCTTCTTTATCATACGGATCTAATCGAATCATTGATGAGTTTAGAACAAAAGAAAATTTAAAAACTTTTAATAATCAAAGTTTGAATAAAAATAAGATTTTACCTGATATTCCTTATATTGATAAAGATCCTATTATCATTTTATCTTATAAAGTTAATAAAATTGAAATATCTGATGTTTTTGAACCCGAGCCATTACCATAATCATTTAAGTAAATAAATTATTTTCAATTATTACGTGATTATCTTTTTTGAAAGAATCAAATAGAATATATTTAAGGGTGGTAGAGGGAGACTGAAACCACCCCTACTCACATCTTAAAATATTCAAATAAAAATTTTGTAGCAACAATTAAAAGGAAGAGTCCAAAAAATTTACTGATTTTGTTCTTATCTATACGATGTACAGTTCTGGCTCCAATTCTTGCCATGAATGTTGTGATTGGTATAAAAATTAAAAATGCTGGTATGTTTAAAAAACCAATACTTAAAGGTAAGTTTGTCTTTAAATAACTACCACTTATCAAAAATCCTAGTGCACCAAATAATGCAATAAAAAAACCAATCGCAGCAGCACTTCCAATGGCTTTATTAATGGAATAACCAAAAAATTTCAAAATTGGCACATTCATGATAGCCCCACCGATACCCATTGGAGCCGAAATAAATCCAACTATAAATCCAAAAATAATTTTTAAATATAACTTAATACTAACAGTTATATTGTTTTCTCTTTCTTTAATTAAAAGTAAATAAATACCTAAAAAAGTAATAATTATAGAAAAAAATAATATAAGTGATTTGGTTTTAAGAGTTGCGGCAAAAAAAGTGCCTATAATTACCCCTAATACAACAAAAATTCCGTAGCTTTTTACTACATCAAAATCTACAGCTTTAAATTTATTATGAGTTAAAACTGAAACGATCGATGTAGGGATTATAATTGAAAACGAAGTTCCAACTGCTAAGTGCATTACATACTGTGGATCGATTTCTAAATAATTAAATATATAATATAAAAAAGGAACAGTAATTAAACCTCCACCTATTCCAAATAAACCAGCAACAAAGCCCACTGGTATTGCAGTGATTACCATTAATAAAATTATATAGATATATTCGTTTGCTAGAATAAAATTAAGCAGACTAACCTACTCTTGTCTCAACATTATTATATTTAATTTTATCCATGATATGATTTATCTTTTGTACATCAGCATCACGAACGCACATATTTTCACTTAAATATCTTTTCCAATAACTAGCACCAGTTTGACCGTGAAATAGTCCTAGTGTGTGCCTCATTATTTGATTTAGGCGTGTTCCTTTTTTAATCTCTTCCTTTATGTAGGGAATTAAATTTTCTATTATTTCTTGTCTACTAGGTACATCATTATTTCCAAAAATTTCATTTTCTATTTCCGCTAAAAAATAAGGAGTATGGTAGGCAGCTCTACCAATCATGACACCATCTGTTTTATTTAGATGTGTTTTAATTTCATTAATTGAGGTAATACCTCCATTAATAATTATTTCCTCATTAGGAAAATCTTTTTTTAATCTATAGACATAATCATACTTTAAGGGGGGGATATTCAAATTTTGTTTTGGTGTAAATTTACCAAGCATTGCTTTTCTTGCATGAATAATAAAAGTTTTAACTCCTGTAGATTTCAAAATTGAAATGAAATTATAAAAATTCTCGTAGTCTTCAACACTATCATACCCAATTCTTGTTTTGATCGTGATTGGTAAATTTGTGGTTGATTGCATTTTGCTTAAACAATCTGCAACAAGGTTGGGTTCTTTCATTAAACATGCACCAAACTTATTTTTTTCAACTTTTTTACTTGGACAACCTAGATTTAAATTTATTTCATCATATCCAAAATCTTCACCTATTTTAGATGCCTCTGATAAAAGTTTTGGAGAAGAACCCCCTAGTTGAAGAGCTACAGGTTTCTCGTTTATATTAAATTCTAATAATTTCTTTTTATTTCCTCTGTTGATAGCCTCATCAACAATCATTTCAGTATATAAAAGTACATTTTTGGAAATTAATCTTAAAAAATATCGCTCATGTCGATCGGTGCAGTCCATCATTGGAGCAACGGATACTTTCCTGTTCATTATGTAACTTTATATTATTTTATTATGAGTTTGAAGACTCAGAATCTTCAGTGCTAACGTCTGCATCTTGGTTTTCGTTTTCTGAAATTTCATCTAATGAAACATCATCTGTTTCTGATTCTTCTACTGATTGAGTATCAACGTCTGGTTTAGCAGTTTGTGATAGTTCAGCTAAATCTTCTTTAGACACTTGAATTTTTTCTGGGGACTTTCTTGCTCTTTTAGAAGGTAGAATTGGTGTTCCACTTTTTGAAATTTCACCCTTATATAAATTTTCAAAATCATCACCTATATCTTCATCAGCCTCAGCACCATCATCAACTTGCTCAACATGTTTTCTTAATTTGTAAACTGCACTTTCAGTTAAATCTTTAACTTTTATATTTTCTTCTGCAATTTCTCTCAAAGCAATTACAGTATTTTTATCGTTGTCTCTTTCTAAAGTTGGTTCGATACCTGAATTTAGTTGTGTTGCTCTTTCTTTAGCTACTAGAACTAGTTCGTAGGGACTATCAACTTTATCAATGCAATCTTCAACGGTTACTCTAGCCATGCGGAGTATCTATACAGTGAGTTAAAAAAAATCAAGGAGATTTTTTTAAATATATTCTGGATTTAGCTTATTTCTTACAAAAAATAGTAAAATTAGAGATATGGCAATATAGAGAAATGAGATAAGACCTATTTCCTCGATCGAGAAACCTTTGTCAATCAATAAACCAAATAAAGCTGTACCAATTGCAGTTGAAAAAACCATGAGCGCTGTTGTTAAGGCTTTAATTGAGCCGATATACCTAACTCCATAAATTTCAGCCCAAGTTGAAGACCCTAACACGTTAGCAAATCCATTAGAAATTCCGATAAGACCTAAAAATAAAAAAGCTGATAATGAGATATCAAAAAAATATAAAACTAAAGTTGATAATAGTAGAGGAATATTCATAAAAATTAATAATTTCCTACTAGTATATTTGTCTATTAAAAACCCAGATATTAGTAACGTTAAAACTGATAAAATTGAATACGCCATAAATGATTGTGCAATCACAAATGTGCCCCATTCTTTAGAATCTGTTATAAAAGATTGATAAACAAATACACCTGTTGCAATCCATGGCATTGCTAACATGTTTAAACATACAATATAAAACCTATAATCTTTAATAACTTCAATCCTTTTCCATTGTTTTATATTTTCTGTAGATTCTTTCTCAGAAGTTTCTTCTCTTGAATCAAAATTCAAATTTTTTATTAAAATAAATGATATTAACGGTAAGAATAATAAGACTAAAATTGAAATAGAAATCCATATATTTTGCCATGAAGTAATTGTTAATAAATAAACAATCAAAACTGGGAGTATAAATTCAGCAGTAGAAAGCCCAAACCAACCTGTACTTAAAGCTTTACCTCTAGATTTTGTAAAATACCTTGAGATAGTAGTTGTTGCAGTATGGGACATCATTCCTTGTCCTGAAAATCTCATCAAAAAGATTGCAACAAATAAAAAGATGACAGATGAAATTTTAGAAAAGAAAAAACAAGAAAATGATAAAAGCATAGTTACAAAAAAAGCAAATTTAAATATATTGATATCATCAATTTTCTTTCCAACCCATATTAACAAAAAACTACTCAGTAGAGTTGCTGAGGCATAAATTGATCCAAATTGTCCCTGAGTGATAGAAAGTGTATCACGTATGCTTGAATTAAATAAACCAAGAAAAAAAACTCTGTCCAAAACTTGAAAAAAATGTAAAAATAAATCCAAAAATAATTACTTTTAAACTTAAACTTTTAAACATAAAAAATTATGAGTTGTAATGTTGCTTTTATAGGTCTTGGTGTCATGGGTTATCCAATGGCAGGTTATATATCAAAAGGTGGTCACAATGTAACTGTTTTTAACAGAACAAAATCAAAAGCCGAAAAATGGATTAAAGAATACAAAGGTAAAATGGCTGAAACTCCAGCAGAAGCTGCAAAAGATGCAGAATATATTTTTACCTGTGTTGGAAATGATAATGATTTAAGAGAGGTAACATTTGGTGACAATGGTGCTTTTAAAACAATTAAAAAAGGTTCAGTTTATATTGATAACACTACAGCATCAGCAACCATTGCAAGAGAAATTTATGAACACGCAAAAAAAAATGGATTTGGTGCATTAGATGCTCCTGTATCTGGTGGACAAGCTGGTGCCGAGAATGGTGCATTAACTGTAATGATTGGTGGCGATCAAGCTGACTTTGATAAAGCAAAAGATAAAATTGATTGCTATAGCAAAAAAATGAAATTACTTGGTAAAGCTGGATGTGGACAATTAGCCAAGATGGTTAATCAAATTTGTATAGCAGGATTAGTTCAAGGATTATCTGAAGGAATTAATTTTGGAATGAAAGCTGGATTAAATATGGAAGATGTTATTGAAGTAATTTCAAAAGGAGCTGCACAATCATGGCAAATGGAAAATAGATACAAAACAATGATTGATGATAAATTTGATTTTGGCTTTGCAGTTGACTGGATGAGAAAAGATTTAAAAATTGCAATGGATGAAGCTAAAAATAATGGCTCATTATTACCTGTCACAGAGCTTGTTGATAAATTTTATGGAGAAGTTCAAGGTTTAGGTGGAAACCGATGGGATACTTCAAGTTTAATAAAAAGATTTAGAAAGTAAAGTATGCAGCCAGCATACTATGAGAACTTAGAAGAAATTCAGAATAAGTATTGGTCTATGTTAGATGATGCTGTGACTAACAGAGGTTCACCATTTAGAATTCCTGTCTTTATATGTGCTCATCAAGATGAGGTAGATGGTAGAATTGTAGTTTTACGTAAATCAGATAGAGCAAACAATCTATTGCAATTTCATACTGATTTAAGATCTCCAAAGGTAGATATTCTCAAAAAAAATAAGA
This sequence comes from uncultured Pelagibacteraceae bacterium, assembly GCA_902576765.1. Lineage (GTDB taxonomy): Bacteria > Pseudomonadota > Alphaproteobacteria > Pelagibacterales > Pelagibacteraceae > Pelagibacter. Next base: position 71,325 of record CACGWH010000003.1, on the reverse strand, counting down.
ATGCCTCTTTAGTTTTCTACGATAAAGAGGAAAAGATACAATTAAGAGTAAAAGTAGAGTGTGAAGTAAATAATCAAAATTCTACAACTGAAGAGTCATGGAAAAAAACTCAGCATATAAGCAGACGTTGTTATTTAACTGATAGCCCTCCAGGAACTGCATCAGAAAATCCAACTTCTGGAATGATATCTAAATTAGAAGATTTTGATTATACAATGGAACAAAGTGAACAGGGTTATAAAAACTTTACAGTCATTAAATGTAAAATTAATTCTATTGAGTGGCTGTATCTTGCTGCTAAGGGACATCGAAGAGCAAAATTTGATTTTCAATCTAATAAAAATGCTTGGTTAGTTCCTTAATCCTTAATTTTTCTTATCAGTAAGCTTGTCATAGCTTTTTTATTACAAAATTTGTAATCATTATCTGCTAGTTTTTTACCATTAGTAGCATCAAACATTTTCCAATTATATTTTACACAACTTGTAGGTTTTTTGCCCAAACTAAGTATCTTTAATTCTACAGTTCTAGATCTTCCACTATCTGTTACAGAAAATGATCTTGTTTCACCTTTTTTCCAAAAGCCTAATGGAAATTTACATCCATTTTTTATATATTTAGTACCTGATCTTCTTTGATCGTACACTCTTCCCATGCACTGACCATCGTTGGTAACTGTAAATAATTGCGTTTTTCTTACTCTGCCCTCTCTATTTTTTTGAGTTCTTTTGTAAACTTTAATAATTTCTTTTGTGAAAGGATTTTTCCAATCTTGAGGGCCTATAATTTTTTTTCTTCGCTTCTTACCAAAAATTTTATCTGCTGGTGTATATCTAATTTCTGTATCATTCCTAATTTCTCCACCGGTAAATAATTCTAATGGAATAAATCTTTCATTAGCAAAAACTGATGATGTAAAAATTAACAACATTAATGTCAATATAATTTTTTTCATTTTTTAAAATATGGATTTAGAATATTTTTTCCAATTATTTTGGTAATGCTTTGTATTTTCTGCTACAGCTTTTTTTTCTTCTTCAGTTACTTCTCTGACTATTTTTCCTGGTGAACCAATTACCAATGAGTTATCAGGTATTTCTTTATTTTCTGTAATTAAAGCTTTTGCACCAATTATGCAATTCTTTCCAATCTTGGCATTGTTTAGAATCACTGCACCTATTCCAATCAAACTGTTGTCCCCTATCGTACAGCCATGAAGCATAACCATATGACCCACTGTTACATTTTTTCCGATTTTTAATGGATAGCCTGGATCAGTATGTAAAACACTACCATCTTGAACATTTGAACCTTCACCGACGTAAATATTTTCAATATCTCCTCTTAAGGTTGCATTAAACCAAATACTAGAATTCTTTTCTAAAGTAACATCACCTATTATAGTTGCATTAGGTGCTACCCAATTTTCGCCAGAGTTTTTTGGTTTTTTATCTTTTAAATCGTAAAACATAATTTATATATTATTACATTATGCCAATACAAACTCCAATATGTGATTTCGGCCAAAAGGCTCATGACTTTAAGCTTAAATCAACAGACAATAAAATAATTTCTTTAGATGATATTAAAGGTGAAAATGGAACGTTGATTATGTTTATTTGTAATCATTGTCCATATGTTAAAGCAGTTACTAGAGACATCGTTGAGGACTGTAAAAAATTAAAAGATCACGGTATAAATTCTGTAGCAATCTGTGCAAATGATGCGGAAAATTATCCTGAGGATTCATTTGATAATATGATTATCTTTGCACAAAAACATCAATTTAGTTTTCCTTATTTAGTCGATGAAACACAGGAGATTGCTAAAACTTATGATGCTGTATGTACACCAGATTTTTTTGGTTATAATAAAAATTTAGAACTTCAATATAGAGGAAGATTAAGAGAATTAAAAAATTTAGTACCAGTAAGAGAGGGAGAAAGTGATTTGTTTAAAGCAATGAAACAAATTAGTGAGACAGGAAAAGGACCTGAAAATCAAACACCTAGTGCTGGATGCAGTATTAAGTGGAAAAATAATTAATGTATTTGATTGTAACAAGATCCTTTCCACCAGAATTAGGTGGTATGCAAAGTTTAATGTGGGGACTCACAAAAGAGATGTCTAAAAACTTTATGATTAAAGTTTTTGCAGATTATCAAGAAAATCATAAAGAATTTGATAAAAAAGAAAATTTTTCAATTGAAAGAGTTGGTGGAGTAAAATTTCTACGAAAAATTAGAAAAGCTCAATTAATAAATGAATTTTTAAAAGAAAACAAAGTGCAAGGTGTAATAGCTGATCACTGGAAAAGTCTTGAATTGATAGATACTGATAAAAAAAAATATTGCTTAATACACGGTAAAGAAATTAATCATCCCAAAGGAAGTTCAATAAATAAAAGGATTGTTAAAGTTTTAGATGATGTTGAAAAAGTAATTGCTAATTCTGAATACACAAAAAATTTAGCAATAGATAGTGGAATAAAAAAAAATAAAATTGTTGTAATCAATCCTGGTATTAATCCCGCACAAGAACTTAACAAAAAATCTTTAGAAAAAGTTGAAAGCTTACTCAAAATTAAATCACCAAGATTAATTACGGTTTCAAGATTTGATAAAAGAAAAAATCATGAAAAAATAATTATGGCTATTAGGAATTTAAAACAAATTTATCCGAATATTGTTTATATTTGTATTGGTTATGGTGAAGAGGAGGATAATATTAAAGATTTAGTTAAAGAATTAGATTTGAGTTCACAAGTTATGTTTTTTAAAGATATTAGTGTTGATCTTAAAAATTCATTAATAGCTAAGTCAGATATTTTTGTAATGCCCTCAGTTATTCACAAATCTTCTGTTGAAGGATTTGGAATAGCTTACGTCGAAGCTGCCCAGTATGGAATTCCTTCACTTGGAGGAAAAGATGGTGGAGCGTCAGATGCAATAAATCATGATAAAACTGGATTAATTTGTGATGGAAATAATCTTGACGATATCTATTCGTCATTAAATTCCATGATAGAAAATAAAAAATATTTACATTTTGGTAAAAATGCAAAAGAGCTATCATCTAAATTCGATTGGTCTAATACAATCGAAAAATATAAAAAAATATTGACTTAAAATTTATTTTTTTATAGTCCAGCCATTCTTTTCTAAAGCTTTAATTAAGTTTTTACGCATCTCATCTCTTGATGTTTTTTGGTCACCTATTTTTTCAAAGAACACTGGTTCTAATCCCCTATTCTTTTTTGATTTAAAATAGTTTTTAATTGATTGTATTTTTAGTTTCATGTTTCTCCTTTAGCGTTGTGTTTAAAGTCCCAGCAAGTAGAGTTACGTTCTAAATCAGGACTAATTAATCTTATCATACTTAAGACATAATTAAAAATTATATTATTAATTGTTAACTAATTTTCTTAATTTAAAACTTCAAAAATATGCAGCAGTTAGAACTGTTTGATTACAGAAAAGATTATCTTTTTGATAATAAAAATCAGGTTGCTCATTGGTACGATATCCTAAAAGAAACTGAAGATACTATTAGTTATGCAGAACACATAGATCCCAACAAGGGCTATGCTATAGCAGGTATGGAATATGAAGAGTATGTAGATGTGAAAAAAGATAATTTGAAAGAACTGACTTATGATCAAATTCTCAAATACTTAAAAAGTGCTAAAAAAGAGGATAGACTTAAAAAATATAAAGCATTACTGAAACTTAAAAATATTCCTTATGAGGCTGATCTTTTTACCTGGCATAATGAAGATTTGTAATAAAACAAAAAAATCATTTTTTTGTTAAAGTTTTATATATATGCCAAACAACAATTAAAATTGTTGTTACTAATATACAAATTGTAAGAGTTCTATCCCATAAAAATTCCCAAGATCCATTACTTAAAAGTAAAGACCTTCTCAAATTTTCTTCCATTAACCCACCAAGAACGAATGCTAATATTAATGGAGGCATTGGAAAATCATAAAGCCTTAAAAAAGTTGCAACAACTGCAATTCCAATCATTAAATAAATATCAAAATTATTAAATGACATTACATAAATTCCAGTAATTGAAAAAAATAAAATTAAAGGAATCAAATAATTTTTTGGTACTGCAAGTATTCGGGCGATATATGGGATTAATGGTAAGTTTAATATCAATAAGACAACCATTCCTATATACATTGACATTATCACTGACCAAAAAATTTCGGGGTTAGTCATATAAAGTCTTGGACCTGGTTGAATTCCAAAGCCTAAAAGAGCACCAAGCATAACCGCTGTAGTTCCGCTTCCCGGTATACCTAAAGTTAACATGGGAACAAAAGAGCCAGAGCAAGCTGCATTATTAGCTGTTTCAGGAGCAGATAGTCCATTCACGCTACCTTTTCCAAATTTTTCTTTTTCATCATCTTTAACTAAATTTCTTTCCATCCCATAAGCTAAAAATGATGCTATTGTTGCTCCAGCACCAGGTAATACTCCAATTAAAAAACCTATAATTGAGGATCTTGGAATAGTTTTATACATCTTTCCACGTTCCTCTTTATCTATCCTAATTGATCCTAATTCAGTTAGTGAAACTTGTTTAGCAGCTGCTGTTGGGTCATTTCTTTTTAAAATAATAGTTAATGCTTCACTCATTGCAAATGTGGCCATCACTATAAGAACAAAACTTATTCCATCAGTTAGATTCATGTTATTAAATGTAAATCTTGTAATATCGGATAAAGAATCTTGTCCAACTGATGCTAACATCAAACCGAGTACTACCATCATCATTGCTTTTAAAAACTGACCTTTTGAAGAAAAAGCTGCAATAGCAGTTAAACCTAAAATCATTAAAGCAAAATAATCTGGAGATCTAAATGATAAACTTACTTTAGATAAACTTGGTGCCATGAATAATAAATATATTGCAGACAAAGTTCCTCCAGCAAATGAACTCCATGCTGCAATAGCTAAAGCTTTTCCAGCTTTACCCTGTTGAGCCATTGGGTATCCATCAAATGAAGTTGCTACTGTTCCTGGAACACCAGGAGCATTAAGTAAAATTGAAGATGTTGACCCCCCAAAAACTGCTCCATAATAAACACCAGCCATTAAGATTAATCCTGTCGCTGGATCAAAACCATATGTAATTGGGATCATTAAAGCAATTGCAGTCATTGGACCAAGTCCAGGTAGCATTCCAATGATCGTCCCAAAGAAACAACCAATCATTACCATAAAAATATTTTGAAATGTTAGAGCGGTGGTTAGACCAATTAGCATTCCTTCTATCATCCCATCACTCCTATTGATTGTAAAAAAGGGTCTCTTAAGTAAATTTCAAGTATTCCGTGTAGAAGGTACATAAATGCTGCAACAAAAGGAAAAGATAGTAAAAACATAAGTATCCATCTTCTCTCACCTAAAAAATAATAAGATGCAAATAAGAATAATGAAGTTGTTAAAAAATAACCAACTTTTAAAATTGTTGCTCCATAGATAATCGCAATTACAATTAATAAAGCTGTTTTTTTGTATTCTAAAGTTTTATGTTCTACTTTAATTGTATCAGGATCTGGTAAAATTAACTTTAAACCAGAAAAAAATAAACCTGCATAACCTAAATAAATTGGAAATGTTCTTGCATTAAAAGGTGCATTTTCATCAAATGTAAAAACCTGTATTTGATATGCGGTGTATAAATAAAATGCAGAAAAAATAAAAAAGAGCAGTGATATAATTTTGGTAGTATTTATATTCACTGCTCTTTAAATTAATTAATCCGTTGGATTAAATTACTCCTAGTTTTTTCATTAAAGCTGTCATTTCTTTAGTTTGGTTTTGTAAAAACTTAACAAACTTTTTATCTGGGTTGTAAATATTTACCCAAGCATTTCTTGCTCTTACAGCTTCCCATTCAGGAGTTTTTTGTACATCGCCTAGCATTTTTGCAATAGCTTTCTTATCTTTACTGCTCATGCCTGGAGGACCAAAAAATCCTCTCCAGTTAACAAATTGTACGTCGTATCCTTGTTCTTTAAGTGTTGGTGCATCTGGTGCATCACTTACTCTTGAAGGTGCAGTGATACCAATAATTCTTACTTGATCTCTTGCACCCATAAGTTCACCTAAACCTGTAGAAATAATTTGAGTTTCTCCAGATAAAAGTCCAGCTAATGCTTTTCCACCTGCATCATAAGGAATATAAGCTACATCGTTTGGATTTGCTCCAGCAGCTTGAAACGCTAAAGCACCAATCAAATGGTCCATACTTCCTCTAACAGAACCGCCAGCCATTTTAATTGAGCTAGGGTTTGCTTTATATGCTTTCACCACATCATCAAAGTTTTTATAAGGTGAGTTTTTTGCTACAGCTATTGCACCGTAGTCACCAATTACTCCAGCAATCGGCACAACATCTTTATAAGATAAAGTTCCGCTGCCACTTACATAACCTTTATGTCTTGTGATAGATCTTAAAACTAATGGTGTTGATTGTACCAAGATCGTATTTTCAGGCTTAGTGTTAATCATGTAAGCAAGTGCTTTTCCACCACCACCACCTGACATATTTTCAAATGATGCACTTTTTAAAAATCCAGCTTTTGTTAAAGCTTCTCCAGTACCTCTAGCAGTTCCATCCCAACCACCACCAGCACCACCACCAATTACAAAGTGTAATTTTTCAATTGCAATTGAGTTAACTGTTGTTGTTGATAATAAAAGAGCAGCAGAGAATAAAACTGAAAAAAAAGATTTAATTAGTTTCATTATTTCCTCTCGTTGTTATAGTTAATTAAACAGATTAAACATACTTTTTGTGATCTAGTCAACAACCAAAGATAGAATACATGCAAAGCGCGATTCCCTTTAACCGAGAAAGTCTAATACAACTATTCTCCAAAAAATTTTTGATTGTTGTCTTAATTTCTATTCCAAGTGCCATTGTTGCTGATTTTTTAAATATTCCTCTAGCATGGATGATAGGTCCAATGATAGCCACTTCTTTAATCGCTTTAAAAGGTGTTCAGGTAATGATGCCAAGAATAGCCTTAAGTTCAATATTAATCATTTTAGGATTGCACATTGGAAATTATATAGACCAAAATCTCATTAATCAGATGGTAAATTGGATTTGGACAACTATAATTATGTTTTTATATATCATCGTAAGTATTTTAATTGTTTCAAAATATTTACAAAAATTTTCAGATTATAAAGAAAAGACTTCAATATTTTCTGCAGCCCCAGGTGCATTGGGTCCTCTAATGATCTTAGCTGAGTATGAAAAATCAGATTTATCTCAAGTTGCTACAGCCCATCTTATTAGATTAATAATTATAATAACTTTATTTCCTTTTATAATTGTGAGCCTCTACCCTGCTGACGCTATAGAGTTGGAAAAATTTGATTATATGTCTCAAAATCATTGGGAATTAATTTTATTGATTTTAGTTTCATTAGTGTTCATATTTTTTTTTGATAAAGCAAAAGTTCCTGCTGCGTTACTTTCCGGAACTTTGGTAGCAAGTGGTATCTTACAAATATTTGATATTGCATCATACAAACTACCAGATACTTCAATTAATTTTTGTTTGTTAATCCTAGGTGCATCAGTTGGGTGTAGATTTGCGAATAAAACATTTAAAGAGGTTGCAAATAATTCATTTCATGGATTAGTTGCAACAATACTTTTAGTTTTACTAGGTTTGATTGCAGCTTATATAGCTACTTTTTTTGTTGATAATAATTTTTTATCTTTAATTCTATCTTTTTGTCCAGGTGGAATTTATGAAGTTGCTGTTATAGCTATTGCTTTTGATTTAGAGCCTGATTTTGTTGCTTTTCACCATATTATAAGATTATTATTTATCTTATTTGTAGTGCCAGTGATTTTAAGATTGATAGAAAAAACTAAGATAAAGAATTAGACAATCTTTCGAAAACTTTTTCTGCACTTAAATTATTAAGATCTGTTACTTCAATTGCTTTAAAATTTTCTCTTTCAATACTAACTTTATAAGCAGTTGTATGTTTTCCAAATAATGTAAGACCTTTTGTTCCTGTGTGTGCTGTAATATGAGCAGGTCCAGTATCATTTGCAATTACAAAAGAGCTATCCTTAATCAAGGATGTTAATTGAGATATATTAAGTGCTCTTCCATTATCTAGTAAAGCCAATGCATTAATTTCTTTTGCATCGTTAATCTCTGAAGGACCTGGCGCAGTAACTATTTTATATTCACTCCCATATTTATTTGTAACTAATTCAATAAGTTTGTTGTAATGTGGCCATTTTTTTATTGTCAGGTGTGGTGAGCAAAAAGGAAAAAGTAAAATATATTTATCCAATTTATAAAAATTCCTTATTTCACTTATATCCGTGACGGCCCAACTAAAATCAGGTTTTAGTGTACTAGATGTATTAAGACTAGACTCGCTTAATTGATAATTAAATCTTTCAAGAACAGATTTTTTATCAAATTCATCTTTGCTTTTTTCTGGTGGTAAAGTGGTAATTGAGCTTGACCAAACTTCTTTACCAGCTTTAGGAAAAAGAATACTTTTATAAAAGTTAGTTCTTGAGGAATTTTGAAGATCAAAAACTTTTGAGAATTTATGTTTCTTGAGCTCTCTCATTAAAAAATATAAATAAATCAAATTATATCTAGGCAATCTCTTGTCTAAAATTACATCATGAATAAAAGGATTTTTCTTAAATAAATCAACGTATGGTTTTGTGGTTAATAGATATATTTGATCATCTTTATGATTTTCAGATATATCTTGAATTGCACCACTTGCTTGAGCTATATCTCCTAAAGATCCGTGTTTAATTATTAAAATATTAGACATATTTATAACAAGATAACACAGTATTAAATTTTATGAATAAAATTATCGTAGAAGTTTCAGTTGGAGAACTTTTGGACAAAATTTCTATTTTAGAGATCAAACAAGGAAAAATAAAAGATCCTGAAAAATTAAAATTTATCAATAATGAACACTCTATCTTAAAAAGTCAGTTGGAAAAAAATATTAAATCTGACAAAAAACTTGATAAACTTTATCTGTCGCTAAAAGAAATAAATTCTAAACTTTGGGTTATTGAAGATGATAAACGACAATGTGAAAAAGATAAAGATTTTGGAGAAAAATTTGTGAAACTTTCAAGAGATGTACATTTTTTAAATGATGATCGAGCAAAAATTAAATTAGAGATTAATAATCATACAGGTTCGACTATTAAAGAAATAAAAGAATATACTAGCTATTAATTAACAAAATGGCACTTCATTTTTCAAAAGAAGAATTTTCAAGCAGAAGAAAAAAAGTTTTAAATTCCATTAAAGAACAAAATCTCGATGCTCTATTAATGTTTAGACAAGAATCTATGTATTGGCTGACTGGTTATGACACTTTTGGATATGTTTTTTTTCAATCATTAATATTGGATAAAAATGGAAACACAATTTTACTTACGAGAGCTCCAGATTTGCGACAGGCACAAAATACATCCAATATAGAAGATATTAGAATTTGGGTAGATAAAGATGGATCAAATCCAACTGATGATCTTAAAGTTATTTTAAATGAATTAAATCTTAAGGGGAAAAAAATAGGTGTTGAGTATGAAGCTTATGGATTAACTGGTCGTAATGCACTTCAGCTTAATAAATCCTTAGAAGATTTTTGTAGTATAGAAGACAAATCAGACTTAATAACAAAGTTAAGAGTAGTTAAATCTAAAGACGAAATAGTTTATGTAAAAAAGGCTGCAGAACTGGCTGATAGGGCTTTAGATGAAGTATGGAGATATGCAAAAGCAGGTATTAGTGAGTCAAAAATACTAGCTGAAATGAATAAAGTTATATTTGAAGGAGGTGGTGATTATCCTGCAAATGAATTTATTATTGGTTCTGGAAAAAATGCTCTTTTATGTCGTTATCAATCAGAAAAACAAATTTTAAATAAACAAGATCAATTAACTGTTGAATGGGCTGGTACCTATAGGCATTATCATTCAGCAATGTTTAGAACTATTCCTATTGGTAAAGCTGATCCTAAACATTATAAAATGCATGAAGCTTGTATTGAAGCGCTGAAAAATTGTGAAAACAAACTAGTACCAGGAAATAAAATTGGAGAAGTTTTTGATGCCCATGCAAAAACTTTTGATGACCTTGGTTTTAATAAAGCAAGAATGAATGCATGTGGTTATTCTTTAGGTACAACTTTTTCTCCAAATTGGATGGATTGGCCTATGCTATACACTGGAAATCCTTACATTATAGAGCCAGGTAACGTTTTTTTTATGCATATGATATTAATGGACTCGGAAAATCAATTAGCAATGAATTTGGGTGAAACCTACTTGGTCACTAATAAAGGAAGTGAAAGACTCGGTAAACAAAAGTTAGATTTGGTTACACTTTAATTAAAACTGTATTTTTTTTCTAAAAATTTAATCACATTATGAATTATAAATGTCATAAATAAATATATGCCTCCTGCAACTATAAAAACTTCGATTGGTTTAAAAGTTGTAGAAATTATATACTTTGCAACACCTGTTAAATCCATCAATGTGACTGTACTTGCAAGTGAAGTTCCTTTCATCATCAATATTATTTCATTTCCATAAGCCGGAAGTGACTGTCTGATTGCTATTGGAATTTGAATTTTGTAAAAGATAATTTTGTTAGATATGCCTAAGCTTTTACCAGCTTCAATTATTCCTGGTTTGATAGTTTGGAATGCTGATCTTAAAATTTCAGACGTATAAGCACCAGTATTTAATGCAAAAGCAATAATTGCACACCAATAAGGTTCTTTCAAAATCACCCATAAAAAAGTGGATCTCAAATATTCTATTTGACCTAAACCAAAATAAATAATGAATATTTGCACCAGAAGTGGGGTACCTCTAAATATATACGAATATCCATAAGCAAATTTATTTATTAGAATATTTTTATTTAATCTAAGAATCGCAAACAAAAGTCCGATAAATAACCCTACAATCAAAGATACAGACAAAAGTTTTAAGGTAATTACAGTGGCCCCAAGTAATTTTGGGAAACTATTAATCATTAATTCAAAATCCATTAATACCCTCTGCTATACTTTATTTCTAATTTATTTATCAGTTTCATACTTAAAAAGGTCAGTAATAAATATAAAACTGCGGCGAATGAATAGAAAAATAAAGGATCTCTTGTCGAACCAGCTGCAATATAAGATTGTCTCATTATCTCTACTAAACCTGTGACAGAAATTAATGATGTATCTTTTAGTGTAATTTGCCAAACATTACTCAAATTCGGTATAGCAAGTCTTAACATTTGAGGAAGAATTATTTTATAAAACTGTTTAAATTTACTAAAACCTAAAACTTTGGCTGCCTCGAATTGTCCTTTATCAATAGACTGAATTGCTCCTCTAAATACTTCAGTAGAATAAGCGCCTGAGATAATTCCAATAGCAAACGAACCAGTTACAAATGCATTTATCTCTATATACTCATTATAGCCAAACATTGAAGCAACAAACATAATTGCACCACTACCCCCGAAAAAGAAAAGATAAATAACTAACAATTCAGGAACACCTCTTATTACCGTAGTATAAACATTCGCAATTAAGTTTAAGGGCTTATACTTAGACAATTTTAATGGAGTAAAAATTGCAGCAAAACTAAAACCGATTATCATCGCCGTGATTGATACGGCTATTGTCATTAGGGTTGCACGAAATAGTTCATCACCCCAACCAGTATCTCCAAATGCTAGAAGTTCCATAAAGTTTGGCGACTATAAAGTTACAGTCGCCAAATCTAAAATTTAATTACATAGAAGCGTCGAAACCGAACCACTTAGTAGCTATTCTACTAATGTCTCCGTTCTTTCTTGCTTTTTCGATTGCTTTATTAAATGCTTTTAAAAGTTCAGTATCATCTTTTCTAATACCAACTCCAACACCATTTCCAAACGCACCACCAGAAAAAGTTGGTCCAGTTAACACAACTGGCTTACCAGATTTTTCAGCATAGTCACTGAATGCAACTGCAGCAGCTAGTGCAGCATCACATCTTCCTGAAGCTAAATCTAAGTTAACTTCATCTTGCGTTTTGTATGTTCTTACATTTACTTTTCCAACATCACCTGAATCTAAAAAATTTTGATGAATTGTAGCTGTTTGTACACAAACTGTTTTTCCAGCTAATGCACCTGTAAGAGTTTTTAATGCTTTTTTTGCAGCAGCGTTAGGTTTTGTCAAATTAATTCCAGCTGGTGTATCTAAACCTTCTAGACTAGAACCTTTCATAACTGCTAATGATGCAACTTCATCTGCATAACCTTGAGAAAAGCTAATAGCTTTTTGTCTTTCAGCAGTAATTGACATTCCTGCCATGATTGCATCAAACTTTCTCATGATTAAAGCTGGTATCATTCCATCCCAGTCTTGCTCAACGATAGTACATTGTTTTCCAATGTATCTGCAAAGTGTCCAAGCTAATTCAACCTCAAATCCAATTAATTTACCAGACTCATCTTTTGAATTCCATGGAGGATAAGCTCCTTCAGTTCCAATTCTAATCTTATCAGCATGAACGTTGCCCATTACTAATAAAGAAAGTAAAACTGAAAATATAGTTTTCTTAAATATATTCATCATTCTCTCCTTTAATAAAAGAAATAGTATTTCACAGATTAAAGATATAAAAAAGAAAAAATTAATGATTTATTGAAGACGAAAAATTCCAAGAACAATCAAAACTAGGTATATAAACCCTTGATAATTTAGTATTTCCAAAATGATGATGAAAAACATTTAACCAATTTTCAACTTGATGGGGTTTTTTGTCTTGACTACCTACTTGAGCAGTAATTACACCTTTTGGTTTTAAAATTCTTACAAGTGAATCCATATTCTTTGCTGCCAGATCAATACAAAATTGATCATCGTTTAAATCAACAAATATATGATCATATGTATCTTCTTTAACAGATTTAATACTTTCAAATGCATCTCCCCAAACACATTTCACAGAATTTTTTTCGGTCGCTTTTTTACCTATGTCTCCTAAGTGTTTGTTGCAAACTTCTACTACTTCAGGATCAAGCTCATACCAATCTATAAAATTGAATTTTTTTGAAATACACTCTCTCGCAACCCCTCCATCTCCACCACCAATTATGGCTGCTCTTTCATTTGATTTGTTTAGTTTTAATCCTGATCCAACAAAAGTTGAGCTGTAAAGATGTTCATCTGTTGATGCTACCTGAATTTCACCATCAATAAATAGTGATTTTCCAAACTGTTCTAAATCAAGAATTTCAATATGTTGCCCTACTTTAGATTTGAAATCTTCAAGAACATCATTAACTACGTAAGATTTTTGTAAACCTGGTGAGCTATAAATATCATGATAAAGAGCTCTAGTGTCCCTGTCAAACTCCTTTCTGACAATTCTTTTGTGTTTGAATTCTTTTTTAACAATATCGATTGCAACAGATGGACTAATCTTTCCACAAGTAAAAAAATCAAAACTAATAATACCTTTTTCAGGAAAGGTATGAAAGCTTATATGGCTCTCAGCTAATAAAGCTAAAATTGTAAAACCTTGAGGTTCAAATTTATATTTTGATATATTTAAAATAGTAACATTAGCTGCTTTTGCAATTTCGTTAATTACTTTTTCAAATACTGAGGGATCATATTCTCTATCAGTCCCAATAATATCTAAAGTGATGTGCTCCCCAACTTTTATCATAAAAATTATCCACTTTTATAATTTTTAACTTTTTCCAAAATTTTTTTCATTTCTGCAAACGAAAGATTCTTTGGCTCTCCCATCTTTAAAGCAATAACATATTGTTGGCAAATATTTTCTACTTCTTGTGCAAGCTCAAATGCTTTAGATAAATTATCACCAAATGCAACCTGTCCGTGGTTTGACATCAAGCATGCTTTTCTATCTTTTAAAGCTTTAACAATATTCATTGAAAGTTCATGTGTTCCAAAGGTTGCATACTCAGCACATCTAATATCTTCACCTCCTGCTAGAGCAATCATATAATGAAATGGAGGAATAGATTTGCCGTGGGTCGAAACTGCTGAAGCGTTGGGAGAATGTGCATGAACAATAGCTTTTGCCTCCCACTTATTTTTATAAATATCCTGATGAAATCTCCATTCTGATGAAGGATTTTTTCCAGAGTTAAACCAAGATAAAAAGTCTTTTTCCTCTGTTAGAGATAAAAAGACAATATCTTCTGGCTTAAGTGATTCGTATTTTTTCCCCGATGGTGTAATAAAAAATCCCTCAATACCATCCTCTATACCTCTGACTGAGATATTTCCTGATCTTAATGGAGATAAATTAGTAGTATTTAGTTTTATTGAGTATTCAATTACTTCTTGTCTTTCTTTTAAATTTTTCATTATTCATTTATCTTAGTTAAAAAATCCTTAGTAAAAAAATCTTTATTGTAAAAATCTGCGACAAAAATTGAATTTGATTTACCTTCGGTATTTGATGAAAATAAAATTTGCGGTTCACATCTTTTTAAATTTTCATTAACGCAATTTAATTTAAAAACTTCTCCTTGTTGAGAACTTGTTACATAGATTTGATCATTAAAAATCTGTATTCTTCCTCTAATATCAGACTCAAAGAAAAAATTCTCATTTCCATCAAAATCAGGATTGAATTTATTTTTTTTTAAATCAAACTGAACAATCCTAGACTCACCAAATTTTTCATCACTTCCTTCATTATCAAAAATTAATAACATACCATTTTTTGATATATTTGGACTATGTTGTCTTCTAAATTCATCTCTCAAATACCATTTTATTTGCAAACTTTTATTATCAATTAAAACTAATGCATTGATTGTATGTAAAGACAAAAGATAATCTCCTTCATTTGCATTATCAAAAAACTTTTTATCTTCTGATGTAATTATTTTTATGTCATTTAAATGGAGTAAATCATCACAATAACTTGGTCCTAAGAATATTGACTCAAAAAGATCATTATTGGTTTTTAATCTTGAAAAAATTTTTTTTGAGTATCCTAATTTTTTTGATAAATAAGGATGGCTACTGATTATAGGCAATACTTCAATTTCATCTAAAATTTTTCCTGTCAATACGTCCATAATCACAATTGTATCAACAAGAGCATTATCAACTTTACATTTACCAATTTTTATCTTTTTTGAGTTCTCATCTAAATCTTCAGGGTAATTTGCATACTTACGGCCTGGCATATAGATTTTATTTTGAAAAATTGACCCCCAATGATGGACTATTTTTTTGGTTTTCCATATTTCTTTAGAGTCACTTGATATTAAAGAAATATATTCATCATTATAAATTAAAGCTTTGCCGTCTTCAAAAATATTGAGCAAGACTGTAGGTTTAATTGTATTTTCAAAATTCCAAGAATGTACTTTTTTAGTAGGACTGCTATACAAACCAAAATTTGACTCATTAAAATTATTTTTAGATAAACTTAAAAGCATAAAACTATTAAAATCTTTATTTAATGAATTTTTTTTTTCTGGTTTAACATTTTTTTTTAAAAAATATTGAAACTCTTCACTATTTTTATCTTCACTTAAACTTCGAAGTCCATTTAATAAAAAATTTTTTGGTTTATCACTTAATTCTTCAATAAATAAATTAATTGAACTATTGAGCCAGTTTTTTGAAACGAAATCAAACTTGAAAGTTAGAAAACCTAATAAATAAATTAAAAGAATTATTGATATTTTATTCAAATAATAAAAAAATTTATACATATTTAATCCAGAAGTGTTTTTTGCTCTAAAGATTTAAGATGATTATATATTTCATATAAACCACTATCTTTTTTTTTACTATCATCAAATTTAGTTTTTCTAGAAAAAGATATTTCTTTAGTTAATAAATTTTCATCTAATTCAAGCTTATTTAAGAGTTTTTTAGCTAAAATAGGATTTTCAAAAAACGTTTTATTATCAATAAAAATAACATCATCTAAATTTTTATACTCATTTAAAACCATATTATAAATCTTATGCCACTGTTTTAAGTAATAGTATTCTTGTTCGTCAAAATTTTCGTTATTTAAATTTTTATAATGTTCAGCAACAGTTTTTCTAAATTTACCAAACTCGTAATGACACATAATATTGAGTCTTTTATCAAAATACAGATTCTCTTTTGATAAATTTAAAAAAATTTGATGAACTTTTGCAGATGAAATTGATGTCTCCACTGGATCTCTAAAACAAATAATAATTTTTGAGTCGGGAAAAAGTTTTTTTATATATTTGATTCTAAAAATATTGTAGTTTCCTTTACTTAGATATCTTTTTTTATTACCTCTTACTTTTAGAATTTTTTTTATTTGATTTGTATAATAATTTTCAAATTCTTTATTATTATATTTTTCATCTAAAAAATTAAAAAAACCTGAATTATGATATTCTTCCAAAAAATCTTTCCAAATTATTTCTTCTAAAGACTCAGGGCTATATTGATCAACCAATAAACCATCACCATGTATTCTGCTCTTTTTTTTTAACCCTTTATAAAATAAAAAATTTATCTTATTCCAAAAAAATAATGTTTTGATAAATGGCAAATCCTGATTTTCAAAAGAACCGGTTTCAGAATGATTATTCAATAAATTTAAAACTGCAGTTGTTCCAGATCTTGCTAGGCCACAAATAAATATTGGCTTTTTAATTTGAAAATTTTTATGATAAGAAAATAAATTTTCCAGTTCTCCAATTTGAGTAAGAAAAAAACTTAATTTTTTATTTATTAAAAAAGGTAGATATTCTAAAAAATTATTTATCTTTGATTTCATTTTTATTTTCAAAATCTGAATTAGATTTTTTTTTATTCTTAATAAATTTATAAAATTTTATTAAAGGATAAGAAAATAAACCAATAACTATAATAATTAATCCCCACAGGAATGCTATTGAACTTCCTATAATGGGTATTAGAGGCCCTAATCCAATATACGCTTCCGCCTTATTAGAAATAATAAGGAATGAAATAATTAATATTTTTTTCATTTTAAAGAAATTATTTATTAAATAAGGTTTTTAAACCAGTTTCAGATGCTTCACAAATACCTTTTTCTGTAATTAAACCAGTAACATATTTAGCTGGTGTTACATCAAATGCTAAGTTCATAGATTTACTTTTTTTTGGATAAATTAGAATTTTTTTAATATTTCCTTTTTCATCTAATCCTTCCACATGTGATAATTCCTCAGAATTTCTCTCCTCAATCGGAATATCTTTGTGACTTTTAATATCCCAATCAATTGTGGAACTTGGTAACGCTACATAAAATGGAATATTGTTATCATATGCTGCTAAGGCTTTTAAATAGGTCCCAACTTTATTACAAACATCCCCATTCGATAAAGTTCTATCTGTTCCAACAATACACACATCAACTTGACCCCTTTGCATCAAAATACCCCCTGTGTTGTCTGCTATAACTGTATTGTTAACCCCTTCTTCGTTTAATTCATAAGAAGTAAGATTAGCTCCTTGGTTTCTTGGTCTTGTTTCATCTACCCAAATATGAACTGGAATTCCTTTTTTATGTGCATGATAAATTGGAGAAGTTGCTGTACCCCAGTTTATAGTTGCGAGCCAACCTGCATTACAATGAGTAAGAATATTAACGGTATCTTTTTTTTTATTATAAATTTCCTCAATAATCTTTAGACCATTTAATCCAATACTTTCACAAAACTTTACATCCTCCTCACAAATTTTTTTTGCTTCGTCAATTGCTAGGTCTAAAATTTGATCACTATTGACCCCTGAAAGTTTTTGCATCATCCTATCTACTGCCCACTTCAAATTAATTGCGGTTGGTCTTGATTTTATTAATTCCTCTGCCGACTTTTTTAAAAAAGACTGGTCATTGTTCTCTAAAATAGACAAAACTAATCCAAACGCAGCTGTAGCTCCTATTAATGGAGCACCTCTTACTTCCATTACTTTTATTGCATGAATTGCATCACTTATATTTTTGAGATCTTTAATAAAAAAACTGTGAGGAAGTTTTGTTTGATCAATAATCTTTACAACATTATTTTCAAACCAAATAGTTCGATAATCTTTTCCTTCAATTTTCATTTACTATTAAAAATCAATTATCTTTTTAGAACCATCTTTCAAGATAAATTCTGCTTTTTTATTTGAAATCAATTTTATTGATTTAAAACCGTCCACTTCATCAATAAAATTATTAAGTTTCTTTCTGCTGCCTTTACTCATTTTCATGCCAGGAGCGTTAACTCCAACATCGATAATCACTTCTGCACCACTGGCAAATGCATTGATATAAGTTGGTATCACTTTACAAACACCTGTCATCGCTTCAGTTACCCAAATTGGTTTATTGATACTTAAAGATTTTAATAACTCAGAAAATTCACCAACCCAAAAATCTTTATCACATTTTCCATCAGGGGGTGTGATGTGATGCATGTTAGCTATATCAAAATTATCTTTGATTTTAGGAAGAGCTGATTTCCAAAATTTTTTACTTTCAGGAAACATTCCGGCAGCACCAGCCATTATAATGACTGCATCTTTTTGTTTTGATTTTATTAATTTTGAGGAGAAATTAAAAATTTCTACAAAATCATCCTCTGTTCCTTTAAAAAACATTCTAAATTCTGGTTCATTCATTATTTCCCAATAAATAATTGGTTTTGTTAAACCTGGCATGTCATTTTGTCCATCACCGTCATATCTATCAACTAATGCTAATAAGAATTTTTTATAATTTTCCATTGAACAAGGTTTGCTCAAATATTTTGCAAACTTTTTTCCAAACGGGCTTCTTCCTTTTTTTCTTTTACATGATTTTTGTTCCCAATTAGAATACGGCCATATGGTAGCTATTGTCTTTTGATTATGATTTTGAGCATAGGTTACATATTTGTCTGCTTTATCCCAAGAAAAAACTCCCTCTTCTTTTTCTATATTATTCCAAACAAAGGGGCCAGGGTGAGGTCTAACCCATTGATTATCCTTACCTCTCATTCTATCATCTCTCATTTCTGTCAAATCTCCAAAACGAGACTCTGCACTCAAAATATTTATGGAGATGAATAAAGATAAAAATAGGTAAAAAACTAATTTCATTTATTTAATACCCTTCCTGCAACAGTTCTAAGTTTTTCTTCAGTCTTTTTAGTTCTTTTTTCTGGTGCTGTAATTATTGCAACATCTAAACAATTATTTGTTGGATCTTTTGGATCAATATGATTTTCAAAAATTTCTATTAAATTCTTTATCATGTTTTTAGCTTTTGCTGCATTTCCTAAAAGTACTTTTACGACTTGTTGAACATCAACATTTTCATGATCTGGATGCCAGCAATCATAGTCTGTTATCATTGATACTGATGCATATCTTATTTCGGCTTCACGGGCTAACTTGGCCTCTGGCATATTAGTCATTCCAATAACATCAGCTTTCCATGATCTGTATAGATTTGACTCAGCTAATGTTGAAAATTGAGGACCTTCCATAACCACATATGTGCCATTTCGTTGAAAATCAATTTTCTCTTTTTTTATAGCTTCTTCGCATGCATTCATTAAACCATTTGAAGTTGGATGTGCCATTGAAACATGAGCAACTATTTCATCATCAAAAAATGTTTTATTTCTAGCAAAAGTCCTATCAATAAATTGATCAACTATAACAAATTTTCCTGGAGGTAAATCTTCTTTCAAAGAACCTACCGCTGAAACTGAAACTATATCTGTTACACCTAATTGTTTTAAAGCATCAATATTTGCTCTAAAATTAATTTGGGAAGGCGAAATGAAATGACCTCTGCCATGTCTTGGTAAAAAATAAACCTCTTTATCTTTATAATTTGTTTTTAAAATTTGGTCTGAGGGTTTTCCCCAAGGGGTATTTAAATCTAATAATTGTCTATTAGTAAATTCTTCTACATCATATAAGCCACTTCCACCAATAATTGCTAATTTATTAATTGTCATATAAAAGACCTGTAATTTATATTTATAAATAACTATAATGAATTTAAAAGATTTTATTAGATCTATTCCAGATTATCCTAAAAAGGGTATATTATTTAGAGATATAACTACATTAATAAAAGATGAAAAAGCTTTCGCTGAAACAATTAGTCAAATAGTTGAAAAATCAAAAAATTTAAGATTTAATAAGATTGCTGCCATTGAATCTAGGGGTTTTGTTTTTGCATCTGCTGTTTCATATATTTTAAAGAAACCTTTTATAATGCTTCGAAAAAAAAATAAATTACCTGCCGAAGTTCATTCAGTTGATTTTGAGTTGGAATATGGAACTGCAACTATTGAAGTTCATAAAGATTCAATTAACAAAGATGATTCTGTTCTAATTATTGATGATCTAATTGCTACTGGAGGGACTGCAGAGGCAGCAGCAAGATTAGTTGAAATATCTAATGGTAAAGTTGCAGGTTTTATTTTTGTAATAAACTTATTCGATTTAGGTGGATGTAATAAATTATTAAATCAAAAATATAAAGTTGAAAATTTAATTGAATTTCCCGGTCATTAAATGGTAGCGGGAAGTGGGATCGAACCACTGACCTCGGGCTTATGAGTCCCGCGCTCTAACCAACTGAGCTACCCCGCCATCAAATTTGAAAATATTTATAATAGTTTTATGCATTTATACAATCATAATTTTGATAATATATAAAAGAAACTAATTACATGATAAAAGTATTTTATATGAATACTAGAAATTTAAAATTTGTTAATATTTTAAAAATTATTAGGCCATACCAATGGGTAAAAAATATTTTGATTTTTATTCCAATGCTAATGGCTCATCAGTTAACAATTAATAATTTTATACTTTCAATTAAAGCATTTATAATTTTTAGTCTTATTGCGTCTTCCATCTATGTAATAAACGATATCGTGGATGTTGAGTCAGATAAAAAACATCCATATAAAAAATATAGACCTCTTGCTGCTGGAATAATTAATATTGATCAATGTAAAATATTAATATTTTTTCTTTTGTTTTTGAGTGGACTTTTTTTAATTACAACAAACGTAAATTTTTTTTTATTAATTATTTCATATTTTATTATTTCAAATTTATATACTTTTTTTTTGAAGAAATATGTTTTTATAGACCTTTTAACTCTTGCAACTTTATATACTTTAAGAATTATATCTGGGGGTTTAATTACTGATATTTCTGTTTCAATTTGGTTATTGTCTTTTTCAATATTTTTTTTTATTTCACTGGCCTCAGTGAAACGTCAAATAGAATTGTTAAATTATAAAAAATCAAATAAAAAAGAAATAGCAGGTCGTGGATATACTTTTAAAGATGAAGGTGTTATCAATAATATTTCTATCCTGTCAGGGTGTGTTTCAATTTTGGTTTTAATTTTTTATATAAATTCTCCACAAGTTCTTGAACTTTATTCCTCTCCCTCAATAATGTGGGGTATTTGTATAATTATGCTTTTTTGGATATCTAGAATAATTGTTGATGCTAAAAAAGGTAAAATTAAAGATGATCCAATAGTTTATGCAATTAATGATAAAATTAGTTATTTATGTTTATTTTTAATTTTGTGTATTATCTGGTTAGGAATTACTTTCTAAGTTAGTATTAAATTATTATATCTTTGAAAAGTTTAGATTATGAAAGAAAATTTAAATCAATCAAATATTTCAGGATGGGGAGGATATCCCATTAAGAAGGCAAACGTTATTTATCCTGAAAATATTAAGCAAATTCTTGTTGAAGTAAAAAAAAGGAATCTTATTGCAAGAGGAAATGGTCGGGCTTATGGCGATAGCTCTATCAATGAAAACAAAACTATTAATATGAAATATTTTAATCACATTATATCTTTCGATGATAGTTTTGGTATTTTGGTTGTAGAGTCTGGAGTCCTTCTAGAAGATATAATTAAAACTTTTTTACCAAGAGGATGGTTCCCATATGTTACTCCTGGATCAAAATTTGTAACAGTCGGGGGTTTGATTGCTGCAGATGTTCATGGAAAAAACCATCATAAAGAAGGTAGTTTTGGAAATTTTATTGAATGGTTTGAAATAATAAATTCAAAAGGTGAAATAATAAAATGTTCTAAAACTGAGAATACTGAATTATTTAAATGGACAATTGGAGGGATGGGGCTAACAGGCATTATAATTAAAGCCGCTATAAAATTGCGACCTATTCAAACATCTTGGATAAAACAAAAAACATTAGTAGCAAAAAATATAGATCAAACTTTTGAGATTTTTGAAAATAATATGAATGCAACTTATTCTGTTGCATGGATTAACAGTACTAAAACCAAAGATAATATTGGTCAATCCTTAATAATGCTTGGTGAACATGCATCAATTGAAGATTTAGATAAAAAAAATATAAAAAATCATTTAGAAATAAAATCAAAAAAAAATAAAATCATTCCATTTTATTTTCCTGACTGGTTTCTAAATAAGAATTTGATAAAATTATTTAATTCTATTTATTATTTTTTTGGAAAAAATACATCTAAAGAAAAACTTGTATATTGGGATGATTATTTTTACCCATTGGACAAAATATTAGAGTGGAATAAAATTTACGGTCGAAAGGGATTTGTACAATATCAATGTGTTTTTCCACTAAAAAAGTCTAAAGATGGTATTATTGAATTATTAATGGAAATAGATAATTCAAGTGTAAGTTCATTTTTATCTGTTCTAAAAAGATTTGGTGATCAAGAAAGTAATTTTTCTTTCCCTATGAAAGGTTATACAATTGCTCTAGATTTTCCGGTAAGTAAAGAAACTTTTGATCTCTTAGAGAAACTTGATGATATTACTCTTAAATATGAAGGTAGATTTTATTTAGCTAAAGATGCGAGAATGAAAAAAGAAATCTTTAAAAAATCAGATAAAAGAATTCAAGAATTTATAAATTATAGGAATCAAAATAATTTTGATGAAGATTTTCAATCATCCCAATCATCTCGATTAGAATTATGAAAAATAAAAATGTATTAATATTAGGTGCTCTTAGTGATATTGCAAAATCTATAGCTCAAAAATATGGTGAGAATGGCTATAACTTACACCTTGCTGCAAGGAAAATTGATGATCTTGAATTACATTCTACAGATTTAAAAATTCGATATAATGTTAATGTGCATATTTATGAATTTGACCTTTTAAAAACTGAAACTCATAAAGATTTCATAAAAAATTTGAAAGAAATACCTTCAATATTAATATGTGCTATTGGTTTATTAGGTCAGCAAAAAGATGGTGAAAATGATTTAGAGCTTAGAACTAAAGTTATAAGAACCAACTATGAAGGTCCATTAAATATAATTTCAGATTTCGCTAACATATATGAAAATCAAGGTTATGGGACTATTGTTGGTATAAGTTCTGTTGCTGGAGATAGAGGTAAAGCCTCTAATTATATTTATGGCTCTGCTAAAGCAGGATTTACTGTTTTTTTGTCCGGTTTGAGAAATAGATTAGCCAAAAAAAATGTACATGTTTTAACGGTTCTACCTGGCACAGTTTATACAAAAATGACGTTAGGTATGAAATTACCAAAACTTTTAACTTCTTCTCCAGATAAGGTTGCAAACGATATTTACGATGCTGTCAATAAAAAGAAAGATATAATTTATACGATGAAAATATGGCGATTAATAATGTTTATAATTAGATGTATCCCTGAAAGAATTTTTAAAAATAAATCTTTTTAGAAAATAATTAAACCAAATAGAATTAATCCTGTCGAGGCAGCTGCTGAAAAATAAAGCTTTTTTCTAGTTTCATTTTTTTTATTAATTTCAATTCTATTTAATAAAATATTTATATTACTAGTTTTAGATTGTGTTTGTCTGATATCTTTTTGTAGATACTTTGCAACAAGCTTATCTCTTATGATGGTATCTAAACTTTTCATTTTTTTAATTAGACCACGAATTTCATTTATTTGCAAATTTGATTAAAGTGAGAGGTAAATTCCCAAAACACCTAATCCTAAAACCAATGATGAAAATATATATATGTTTTTTTTGAATTCTTTGCTTTCTGTTTCTTGAAGCTTCGATTTCAAAACATTAATATCAACTCTTTGTGTTCCATTTTGATTGTTTTTTAAAGGCTTTTCAGTAACCTCAACACCATTTGGGGTCTCGATGTTTAGTTTGTTATCTTCAAAGCCTTTATTAATCATTCTTAAATTAAACATGGATTTTTGAGGTAAGCAATTTAGGATGTCACCAAACTGGGTCACAATTAAATTGACAAGTGTCCAAATTGGGTTTTTACTTCAAATTTCTAAATTATGTCTTTGCAAGAAATAGATTTTTCAAAAACTCTTAATGACGACCAGGTCTATAACTCTATTATGACAAATTATTCTCATTTGAGTAAAGATTGGATATTTCACCAATGGAATTGGATAAATAATGTTTATTGGTCATTTAATGATCATTACAAGTATATGATTGTAATATCGTTAATTGAAAAAACTCTTCAATTTTACGATCAAATGCAAATTCATTATTCTTTTGATGAATATTATTCAAGATCATATCTCCAAATTGAAAAATTTAGTATTACAGAACTTTGTGAAAAATTAGATTTACCTAAAGAAACAGTAAGGAGAAAAGTATTAGAGCTTGAAAAAGAGGGGGTAATAACTCGTGATAAAAAAAAAATTATTATCGATGGAAAAGCCTTCAAATTTGTTAAACCAGCAAATCAGATTAAATTTTCTGCAAAATATATATACCTTGTTTCTGAGTTATTGAATAAAGAGAATGTTTTATTAAAAAAACTTGATCCAAAAATTATTGAAAATATGATTAAAAAAAAATTCACATTATGTTGGCGGTGGTTTTATCGTATGCAAATTCCATTAATTATTGGATACCACAAATTCATGCAAGACTTAACAACATTTCATATTTGGGGAACAATTTGTATGAATCAAGTTTTAAACGTCTCCAAAGAACTTAAAGGTAATCAAGATAGACCTCCGTTAGATTATTTTACAACTAACGATGTTTTAATTAAAAATCTAGGAACCGATATAGGCATTAGCGCAATGTCAATCTCTGATATGACTCAAATACCCCGTGCAACAATTATTAGAAAATGTAAATTTTTAGTGAAACAAGATTTAATTCAATTGAATGAAAAAAAACAATATACTTTAACTTCAATGAATTTTAGAAAAATTCTTCCCTATCAAACTGAAATTTTTAAATATAAAGCAAAATTTATTCGTAAAGTTTTAAATCTTCTTGTAATTTCTTAAAATTTTAATAAGCTAAATTTGTTATTTTATTACACAAAGGGGTCATGGGTATTGTAACAACGATCGCACCAGTTGCACTTGCACTTATAATGCTCGGTCTTGGTGCGTCTTTAACAGTTAAAGATTTCACAAGAGTTTTTCAAAATCCAAAAGAATTTTTTGTTGGATTAATTTGCCAATTAATAGTGCTACCAATTATTGGATACTTATTAATTATAATTTTAAAAACTCCAATAGAGCTTGCATTGGGAGTTATGTTAATTGCTGCTGCACCAGGAGGTGTTACTTCAAATGTTCTAACAAAATTTGCTGATGGAGATGTTGCGCTTTCAATATCACTGACCGCATTTTCGAGTTTAATTAGTATTGTATCTGTTCCTTATATAGTTTTTTTATCAATAGATTTATTTAATATTTCTTACGTTGAAAAAGAAATTTCAATGCTTGGAATATCATTAAAAATGTTTTTTGTTGTTACTATTCCAGTAATTTTAGGAATGTTAATTAGAAAATTTGCTGGGGAATTTATTTTAAAAAATATGAAACTAATTCAAAGAATATCAATAGGATTATTTATAATTGTTTTTGTAGCTATTTATATAGAGGAATGGGATAGCATTGTAATGTTTTTGACTAAAGCTGGAACTATAGCATTAACTTTAAATGTTATAATGATGATTGTAGGTTTTTATACAGCAAAGTTTTTTGCATCTGGAGCTGCCCAACAAAGATGTATCTCTTTAGAATGTGGTCTTCAAAATGGAACTTTAGCTGTTTTTGTTGGAACTCAATTGTTTGATAATATGATGTATATGGTTCCAACTGCTGCTTATGCTTTAATTATGATGACTACATCTGTCCTGTTTGTTCTTTTTTTGAGAAAAAAAGTAAATTAATTATTTTTAAAATCTGTTTGTTTTAGAGGTTTGTTAATTAGTTCAATTGGGTATTTCTTTTTCTCTACTTCAATAAACAGAGTTTTATTTTGAAGCTCCTCATAAGAAAATTCATTGTCTATATAACCAAATGTTAAGTTTTTCTTAAAATTGAATGAATAATTGCCAGATGTTGATCTTCCTATAATTTGATCATCTAAATAAATAGGTTCATCGTGGAGCAACAAAGGCTCTCCAGGCTTGCTATTTTTAAGAGTAAACATTGAAAATCTTCTCTTAATTTTTTCCTTCTTGATTTTATCTAAAGCCTTTTTGCCAATAAAATCTACGTTCTTTTTATTGCTTATTGTGAATGATAATCCTGCTTGATACTGGTTTTCTTCTGGTGAAATGTCATGTCCCCAATGTAAAAAACCACTTTCCATTCGCATGATATCCATTGTATGCACGCCACAATTAGAGAGATTAAAATTTTTACCTTTTTCAATTAGTAATTCATAAATCTTTTTCGCATCATCAAAATTTACATACAATTCATAACCTAGCTCGCCCACATAAGATAATCTTTGAGCCCAAATTTTAATCCCTTCAATTGTTATATATTTAGCAGTAGCAAATTTGAAATTATCATTATCAAAATTATCCTTAGAAATTGATTTAATTAAATCTCTACTTTTAGGCCCAAACAGTCCAAATACACAAAAATTGTCTGTTACATCCTCTAATTCTAAACCTTGAGAAAGATGTTTGTTAATA
Source organism: uncultured Pelagibacteraceae bacterium (assembly GCA_902576765.1). Taxonomy (GTDB): domain Bacteria; phylum Pseudomonadota; class Alphaproteobacteria; order Pelagibacterales; family Pelagibacteraceae; genus Pelagibacter. Next base: position 44,303 of record CACGWH010000003.1, on the reverse strand, counting down.
TGGAATTTGTCTCTTTCTCTTGTTGCGGCTGAGCTTATTATTCTAAAATGATTTTGATCTAAACAAACAACTGTTAAGTCAGTCTCAATACCACCATCGCTATTTAACATGTGTGTATATGTACATTTACCTATTTCATTTTTGATATTAGCAGTGCAAATTCTTTGTAATTCTTGGTGAGCTTTATCAGATTTTATCTCAAATTTAGAGAATGGAGTTAAATCAAATAAACCAACATTTTTAATAGTATTATTACTTTCATATTCTGCTGAAGGAAACCAATTTTGATAATTATAACTGTATTCGTACTCAGATTTTTCACCATCTAGTGCAAACCACATGGGTCTCTCATATCCACCTGAAACTCCAAAACATGCTCCAAAACTTTTAAGATTATCATGATATGGTAAAGTTTTAACATTCCTTGAAGTTTTATGTTGTTTATACGGCCAATGCATTCCATATAAATCACCTAAAGACTCTGTAATTCTTTTTTTAATAAATCCCAATTCAGAGTGAAACTTTTGAAATCTTTTAATATCGTAACTAAAAATATCTTCATTGATATGTCCAGTCATTAACCATTCTGCTGTAACTTTACCAACACCTCCCCCGCTTCCTATTCCAATACTATTTAGGCCACAACAAACAAAAAAGTTTTTAATTTCAGGAACTTCACCTAATAAAGTATTAGTGTCTGGTGTAAAAGACTCAGGTCCAGAGAAAAATTTTCTAATGCCTGCAGTTTCTAAAACTGGAAATCTTTTAATTGCAGATTTTAAATAAGGCTCAAAATGTTCAAAATTCTCTTGAAACTCACCAAAAGAAAAATCCTCTGGAACTTTATTTGTTTTATTCCAAGCAGGGATAGAATTACCCTCAAATATACCAACTAATATTTTACCTGCATCTTCTTTAATATATGTTCTGTTGTCAAAATCTCGTATTACAGGTAAAGTTTTTGAAAGATTTTCAATAGGTTCAGTAATTATATAAAAATGTTCGGCAGGATAAAGTGGAATACTTACTCCAGCCTTTTCTCCTATTTGTCTTGACCACATACCTGAGGCTAAAACTATGTATTCACAATTAATTATTTGACCATTTACTTTAACGCCAGAAATCTTTCCATCTTTTGTTATAATTTCTTCAACAGGTGATTTTTCGAAAATTTGTGCCCCTTCTTGTCTCGCCGCTTTAGCTAGCATGTGAGTCACTCCAGAAGGATCAGCTGCCCCATCTCCTGGCATTAATATTCCACCTATAACGTTATCTGTATTTACAATAGGAAAATTTTCATTTATTTGATCTTTATCTAAAATTTTTACATCAACATCATAAAGCTGTGCTGTTGTAGCCTGTCTTTGTAGTTCTTGCCATCTTCCCTTAGTTTCAGCGATTGAAAGTGCACCGTTTAATCTCAGTCCAGCGGAATGGTCAACTTTTTTTTCTAATTCTTTGTATAAATCTAAAGTATATTTTCTAATTTTTGTTATTGCTGCTGATGGACCCAGTTGACTAACAAGTCCTGCTGCATGCCATGTAGTTCCTGAAGTAAGCTGATCCCTTTCTAAAAGAATAACATCTTTCCAACCAAATTTAGCTAAATGATAGGCTACTGAACATCCTATAACCCCACCACCAATGACAACAACCTTTGTATTGTTAGGAATTTTTTTATCCATATTTTCTTTAAATAAATCTATGTTTAATGTTATTAAACGTTAAATATTAAATGAAAAAATTTTCTTTTAAAGAAATAAAATTCTATAGCGGTCATTATGATCAAATCAAATACGAATTTGATAAAGGGGGTGTTCTTGTAGCTCCAGCTGCATCTGCATTAGCTAATATCGATACTGACAAACAATACTACTCCTCTTTAAAAAACTCGAAAATAGCAATACTTGATAGTGGGTTTTTTTGTATTCTTTTGAGAATTTTTAGGTTCCAAAAAGTTAAAAAATTATCTGGTTTTTTGTTTTTAAAAACTTTTTTAGATAATTTTAAAAATCAACAAAAAATTCTTTTTATTGATCCATCAAGAAAATCAAATATTCTTAATATAAAATTTTTAAAATCAAAAAAAATAATTAATTTCAAAACATATATCGCACCAAATTATAATAAAAAATTTATTGATCTAAAACTCTTAAATTTGATCAATAATTACAAACCTAAATATATAGTAATTAATATTGGAGGCGGATCTCAGGAACCATTAGCAATTTATATAAATAAAAATATAAAATATAATGCAAGTATAATGTGCACAGGCGCTGCTTTAGCATTTATGACAGGGGAACAAGCACCAATCAATAAATTCATAGATAAAGTATACTTAGGCTGGTTAACAAGAATTATATGGAACCCAAAATTATATCTTGGTAGAATTCTTAAATCTTTCAAAATAATTAAATTCTTTTTCTAAGATTTAGTAAATCTACTTATATTAGCACCGTCTTTACTCATTTCAGATGAAATCCAATTATACGTCTTAGTTAAACCATCTTTCAGTTTAACATTGAAACTCCAATTTAGAACTTCTTTTACTAAATCATTGTTACTCGATCTTCCTCTTACACCCTTTGGTTTATCTAATTGATAGTCTCTCTCGAGTTTTTTTATTCCTGAAATTCCTTCAATTATTTCAATCATTTGATTTATGGAAACTTGTTCATCACTTCCAATATTAACTGGCTCAGAATAATTTGACTCAAATAATCTCAATGTTCCTTCTACACAATCATCTATGTATAAAAAAGTTCTAGTTTGTTTTCCATCACCCCAAACTTCAATTTTATTGTCATTATTTTTTTTTGCATTAATCACTTTTCTACAAAGCGCTGCTGGAGCTTTCTCTCTTCCTCCATCAAAAGTACCATAAGGTCCATAAATGTTATGATACCTTGCAATTCTTACTTCTATTCCATAATCTTCCATAAAATGTCTACACATTCTCTCGCTAAATAATTTTTCCCAACCATAACCATCCTCTGGATCTGCAGGATAAGCATCTTCTTCTTTTAAACCTTCTATAAAAACATCTTGTTGTTTTGATTTATTGTATGCACACGCACTAGATGAAAAAAAATATTTTTTAACTTTATCTTCCTTGCAAGCAATAAGTAAATTTGTGTTTATTAAAACTGATTGCATACATTCAGCTTTATTATTTTCAATAAATCCCATTCCTCCCATGTTGCAGGCCATGTTGAAAACGTAATCAACACCTTTGGTTACTTTTTTACAGTTATTTATGTCTTTCATATCCATTGCATAGTGATTTTCAGCTTCATCTATATCTTGAAACCAATATTCTTTAGGTTTTATGTCTGAGGCAACTATAGAGTTTCCATTATTAAGAAGTTTTTTGACTAAGTGACCACCAATGAAACCACCAGCACCAACTATAAGTATTTTTTTATTCTTAATCATTAGATAAAATCAAATACAATAATTTCAAAAAAAATCAAATTATCTTAGTTGGATCAACATATTCATGTCCAAAAACATCTGCAACAGCTTTATATGTAACTTGGCCTTTAAATACATTTAATCCTGCTAAAAAATTTTTATCTTCACCTAGAGCTTTTTGATAACCTTTATTAGCTAATTTTACTAAATAAGGAAGAGTTGCTGTATTTAAAGCAAACGTTGAAGTTCTTGGAACTCCACCTGGCATATTCGCAACACAATAATGAACTACATCATCAACTATATAAGTTGGATTTCCATGAGTAGTGGGTTTGCTTGTTTCGACACATCCTCCTTGATCTATTGCAACATCAACTATTACGGAGCCTCTTTTCATTAATTTAAGCATATTTTTTGTAACTAATTTTGGTGCTTCAGCACCTGGAATTAAAACACCTCCAACTATCAAATCAGCCTCAGCTACTAGTTTATTTAAATCAATTTTATCACTTTGCTCAGGTATAATTTTATCTCCAAAAATTTTTTCTAGTTGTTTTAATCTTGCTTCAGACTTATCTACAATATGAACTTTAGCTCTCATGCCTGTTGCTATTATAGCTGCATTCTCTCCCACAACTCCTCCCCCAAGAATTAATACATTTGCAGGCTCACCTCCTGGAGCACCTCCAAGTAATACTCCTCTTCCTTTTTGGTTTTTTTCTAAACAATGTGCGCCAGCTTGAACCGACATACGACCTGCAACTGCACTCATTGGTGCCAATAACGGTAGTCTTCCATTATCATCTGTTACAGTTTCATAAGCAATATTTATACTTTTTGATTTGATAAGTCCCTCAGTCAATTCTTTTGCAGCTGCTAAATGTAGATAAGTATAAACAATTTGATTTTCTTTGATCATATCAACTTCATTTTTTTGAGGTTCCTTAACTTTCACTATTATTTCAGAGTCATTAAAAATATCTCCTGCGTTTTTTACAATTTTTGCTCCAGCTTTAATGTATTGATCATTATCAAAACCTGCTTCAAATCCACCATTATCTTCAATTAACACTTTATGACCCTCAGATATTAAAACTTTTACACTTTCAGGAGTTAAGCCAATCCGATTTTCTTGTGGTTTTATTTCTTTTGGAACACCAATTATCATTTAAATTATTTTGTAATTAATTGGATCCTTATAGTATTTAAAAATAAGTAAAAGAAAATTATTTTAATTATTGACCACCACCCTGGCCACCACCGCCTGGATCTCCTCCTGGGCCACCTGGGCCACCTGGACCGCCTGGACCGCCTGGATCTCCTGGACCACCTGGACCCATTCCTCCAACTCCACCTGGTCCTCCCGGACCTCCTAAATCTCCTAAGCCACCTGGACCACCCGGGCCTCCCATGCCGCCCATATCTCCTGGACCACCTGGACCACCCATGCCGCCCATATCTCCCATCGGACCGCCTGGACCCATACCTCCAGCTTGACCTGACATTGCTCCAGCCATTGCTCCACCCATAGCACCGCCCATGGCTTCACCCATAGCACCGCCCATGGCTTCACCCATAGCTCCTTCACCCATTCCGCCAACACCCATGGCTCCTCCCATGGCAGTTGAACCCATTGCTTGGGCTGCTGCTCCTTGAGCTGACATTGCAGCTCCCATTGCAGCTCCTGCTAAACCTGCTCCAGCTTCATTGGCTGCCATTGCAGCTCCTGCTACTGATCCCATCGCTGCACCAGGATCTATTCCTGCACCCATTGCTGCTGAGACTTGTCCTAGATTCATTCCACCTTCCATTTGACCAACACCACCTAATGCTCCTTCAACAGCACCTGGTCCAGCACCTGGTCCCATTACATCACCTATCGTTGCATTTTGTGGTCCAGCTACGCCCATAGCTGCAGCCATCTCAGGATTCATTTGTGCGTTCATATCTAAATTTCCCATACCAGTCATACCACCAGTCATTGCGGCCATATCCATATTTCCACCAGACATTCCCATTGCCTCACTAAAACCTTTCATACCTGTGCTTCCCATTGCAGCCATTGTCCCTTGATTAACCAAACCAGTTTCCATCATATCACCCATTTGTGATGCAGACATTTCTCCAGCTTTTGCTGCTGCTGCTAAACTTTGAACTCCAACACTTCCTAATCCTGCAACATTTGCAGTCATTACAGAAGTAACATCTAATCCAGCAACTCCAGCTGCACCAATACTTGCAACCATTCCTGGTGTCATTCCAACCTGTGCAGCCATTTTATCCATACCTAAAGTCCCCATGGCACCAGCATCTATTCCAACCATTTCACCCATAGCTGTACCCATTTCATTTGGACTAAAATCTACTCCAGGTGCTAAAGCAGCGGCAGGTCCAGATCCAATTCCGGCCCCAGCCAGTGAACCCACAGCTGTCATTGTATCTGGAGGTGCCATAGCTCCAGGTAATCCTGCGGCTAATGTAGGTTTAGCCATGACCATTGCACCCATCATCATACCAGCTTCAGATATATCACTTGGCATTTCAACTGCTTCTGGAGCAGCATCAATCATTCCAGCCGCAACAGTTCCTTTTGCTGATCCTGCTTGAATTGCTGTTTTTGCTTTTGGACTTTTTCCTGCAATGGCAGAACTAATCATACCCACTGTTCCTGACATTGCATCTGTAATTCCTGTGGCAGGTGAAGAAAATGCTGTTGACAAAGCAGCACCAACATTTTCCATTCCCATTGTAGCCATTGCTTGTCCCATTGCTTCCATACCTGCTAATCCTGTCATTCCATTTGCTGCTTCTGCTAAACCTTCTACTCCCATAGAGGCTCCCATGGCTCCCATCATTTCGGCACCCATTCCTTTTTCAGACATGCTAGCAGCTATTGCTCCTGTCATCGCTCCAGACATTGCACCAAAGTTACCTGCTAAACCTCCTGGATTTTCTTGTAAAGACTCTAAAGCTGCAGCAGCAGAACCTACTGGCAGTGAATCTAAAGCTCCAGCCATCATTGCTGGTGACATTCCCATTTCAGCAACATTCATTGAAGCAAAATTTTCGGGTGAAAAATTATCCATACTAAAACTTGCTGCGCCAGAAACTGCTTCCATACTTACCATTCCTGCTTTTGCTAAATCTCCCATTGCAGTTCCAATTCCAATTCCCTGGGCATCTAATTGACCCATCATTCCTTTGGAGTCAAAACCTGCTTGTTCTGCAACTGCCATTTGACCAGCCATTTTTTGAACTGCCATTACTTTTCCAACTCCCATAGTGCCAGCAATACTTGACAATGCTGCCATTTCATCTGCTGAAAAATCATCAAATGAAATTCCAGACATATCAAGTGCTGTTGGGTTTGGAACTGAACCTAAGGCCATGTCAGCAACACTTTCAACTAATGACATTGTTTGAACAGCTGCTGTTAAATTTCCTGCCTCGATACTTTGAGTCGCAAAATCCATTGCTGCTTTAGCTTGTGCAATAGAAACATCTAGTTTAGCACCAACTTCTGTAGTTGCAGCACTTAAAGCCTCTGTTACATTTGATATGTTTGCAGTAATCGCTCCTGTATCATTAGATAATTGCGAGGCTGCAGCTGCAGCAGACTCACCTGCAGCTTCTGAAATACCTGACATATTTGCAACATCATTAGCCAATAAATGGTTATGTGAAAAAAGAGTAAAGGACAAAATTAAACTCAGATAAAGATTTTTTCTTATCATTCTTTCACCTCTTTAATTTTATCTTGTGCTTTGATCGTGGCAGCTCTTTGCGCATTGACCTTAGCTAATGCAATCTGTTTTTTTAAATTTGCTAAAACAGCTGCTCTTTCAGCTATATCTGGATTAACAGCTTCCTTTTGTTTTTTTTTCTTTTTTTTCTTATTTAATTTATGTGCTTTTGTTAACATTTTTCCCGTAGCCCAAAATTTTAATATTGCTTCAGAGGATGAGGCTTTTGGAGAAATCTTTAAACTCATTCTCATCGCTTCTCTTCCTTTTTTTAAACCCTCAACAGACTCAACTTTAGCTCTTGGATCATTAAGTGTTTCATTATAAAGAGCTTCAAAATAAGCCATATCTCTTATCATTAAATGTTGATTTTTGTTTAAGCCTGTTTTCTTTTTAACAAATCTTTCGTAAACTTTTTTTCCAGCATAGCTCTTTCTATTTTTGCTAGTTTTTCTATCAATTTTATTTTTGAACATACCCTCTGGATAATCTATTTCTTCATAGACAAATTCTTTAGGTCGTTCTGAAACTGGCCAATCTTCCATTCGTTCATATTTATTACAATATTGACAATCTTTTTGTTTTTTGTCTTTTGCTTCAGAATTTATTGGGAGAATTAAGATCGCCAAAAGAACGATTATTCTAAAAAAGTTTTTGGCGGCCGTTAGTTTGTTGGTATGATCACCCGCAAAGATCATAATTAATTATAATACTATGAGCTAAGTATTTTGGTCAAATAAGGCAATATCTTTATATTAAGGCTTTTTTGATAAAATTTAAAAAAAATTACCGTTTAGGTTGTAATTTGAAAATTTATTTAATGATTAGTTTTTTTTACTTTTAGAATAATTTGTTATTCCAGTTCTAAGTTTTTCAATTATTTCATCTATATGTTTTTTCTCACAAATAAACATTGGAGCAATAATTAAACAATCTCCAGTAGCTTTAAAATTTACACCAGCATCGTAACAATGTTTAAAAGTTGCCAAACCTGCTTTACCTGGTCTTCCATCTGTTTTAATATCAATGCCGCCCATCATTCCGTAACCTCTGATGTTATCAACTACATCAATATCTTTAAGTGAAAATAATCCTTCTTGAAAATAAGGGGCTAACTCTTTTGCTCTATTAAATATATCATCTTTTTCAAAAATATCTTGTACAGCTAAAGCAGCTGCTACTGAAACTGGGATGCCCGAATAAGTATAACCATGAAATAATTCTATCGCACCTTTTGGAGAATTATCCATTACTGCATCGTAAATTTCCTCTTTGCAGGCTACTACTCCAAATGGAACTATGCCGTTTGTTGTTGCTTTTGCCATCGTCATTATGTCAGGCGTTACTCCAAATTCTTGAGCACCAAATGCAGAACCAGTTCTTCCCCAACCTGTTATCACTTCATCAAAAATTAAAAGAATTTTATGTTTGTCACAAAGTTCTCTTAGTCTTTGTAAATATCCAAGTGGTGGAACTAAAGTTCCTGTTGAACCAGCGATAGGTTCAACTATACAAGCAGCAATATTCTCTGAACCAAAATTTGTACAAATTCTCTCTAAATCATTTGCTATTTCAGCTCCAGTCTCAGGTTGACCTGATACAAACTTGTGTTCATCTAAATGTGTGTGTCTCATGTGAACAACACCTGGCATTAAAACACTTGCATAGGCTTTTACGTTATTAATCATACCACCAACTGAAGTCGCACCAATATTCATTCCATGGTAGGCACGTTCTCTTCCAACAAATCTAAATCTTTGTCCTTCACCTCTTGCTTTGTGATATGCAATACTAATTTTAATTGCTGTTTCAACAGCTGTAGAGCCACATATTGTGTAAAAAATTTTATTTAAATTTCCCGGAGTATGTTTTGAAATTCTTGTTGCTAATTCAAATGATCCACCAAAGCCCTGTTGAAAAGGTTGGCAATAATCTAAAGTTTTTAATTGATTAGTTATTGCATCAATTATTTCCTGTCTTCCATGTCCTAAGGGGTTACAAAATAATCCTGAGCTTGCATCGATTTGAGTTTGTCCTTGATGATTTTTTAAATAAACGCCTTTAGCTTCTACTATTAATTTTGGATTTTCTTTAAAATCCTTGTTGGATGTAAATGGCATCCAATGTTCATTTAGTGAATTAGGTACTGAAGTCCTTTTTTCTGAGCTCATAAAATAAATTTTTCTAAATTTGTTATATAATTAAACCCATAGACTAATTAACTCTAATAAACCACCAAAATAATTGTCACAACTAACGGTTGTAGGACCATTATTAACATTTTTTTGTTTTACATAGAGGTCGATTTAATCTTAAACTTAGGACATATAAATAATCAACGAAGAGGAATAAATGAAAAAAATAATAAGTTTTATTCTTGGATGTTTTGTAGCTCTTAATCTTTCAATCTCAGTTGCTAATTCAGCTGCGAACGAAGTAAGGGTTGCTTACTTTTTAGAATGGCCAAGTCCAAACCTTGAAGATATGATGAAAAAAAACTTTGCTAAAGCTTTAGGAGTTCCAGTTAAGTGGACAAATTTCACTAACGGTGGGGCAATGACTGATGCTATGTTAGCTGGAGACATTGATATATCTTATTCACAAGGTTTAGTTCCTTTCATTAATGCGGTTAAATCAAAAGCACCTATCAAACTTGTTGATATTGCAATGGAATACGGAATGGGTGGTACAACTTGTGTAACATCTAATGCTTCTGGTATTACAAAAGCAAATGCAACTGAATTAGAAGGAAAAAAAGTTGCTGTTCCACTTGGAACAATGGCTGAATATGTTTTTGATGAAAGTATGAAAGTTGTTGGAGCTGATAGAAAAAAAATGGATATCATTCAAATGGATCCTGAAGAAGGAGCTGCTGCACTAGTAAGTGGCGATGTTGTAATGGCATGTTTATTTGGTGGTAACTCTATCAAAGCTGCAACTGCAGTTGGATCTAGATTGCTTACAGTACAAGAGGCTAGAGATGCTGGAATCTTGGGTATAGATATTACTTCTGTAACTACAAAGTTCATGAAGGAAAACCCAGGGATGTTAAGAACTTTCATCGAAGTAACACATGAAGCTAATGCAAGATATAGAGCTGGAAAAAGCGATATGAATTCAATGTCAAAAGCTTCTGAAATGAAAGTTGCCGATATGAAAGAAACTTTAAGTGGTTTCAAATTCCTAACTCCAGAAGAAACAAAACAATCTATGGAAAGTGGAAATCTTGATGCATTCTTAAAAGGAATGGGAACACCAAGAGGAAACGTAGACACTAGTTTCTTACCTTTATAATTTTAAAGGTATACATAAATTTAAATAGGCGCCAATTTTAATAAATTGGTGCCTATTTTTTTATAAAAAATTCTAATATAAAGTTTCTTTATGAGTGATCTTATTTCTCAAAATCTAAATATGATTTTTAAAACTCCAAAGGGAGAAACTGTTCATGCTTTAAAGGATTTAAATTTCACTCTAAAAAAAGGAGAACTTTTAACAGTTCTTGGTCCCTCTGGATGTGGGAAAACAACTTTATTAAATATTACAGCAGGATTTATCAGACCAACCTCAGGAACGATAACTCTTAATGATAAAGAAATCGATGGTCCAGGTGTCGAGAGAGGAATGGTTTTTCAACAAGGTGCTTTATTTGAATGGTTGACTGTAGCTGAAAATGTCAACTTTGGATTAAGAATGAAAAATGAGGATCCAATAAAAACTCAAAAAAAAGTTGATGAATGGTTAGAAATTGTTGGACTCAAAGGTTTTGGTAATACACCAACTTATCAATTATCTGGAGGAATGCAGCAAAGAGTTGCTCTTGCAAGATGTCTAATTAATGATCCAGATTTAATTTTAATGGACGAACCATTAGGTGCGCTTGATGCTTTAACAAGAGAAAAGATGCAGTCTTTGGTTCTTAAAATTTGGAAAGAAACTGGAAAAACTATAATTCTCATCACTCACTCAGTCGAAGAAGCTTTGTTACTTGGCGAAAGATTGTATGTGATGGCACCAAGACCAGGAAGAATACATAAAGAATATAATCTTCCATTTGCCTCAATGGGATTAAAAGAAGATTTAAGAGAAATAAAAAAGAATAAAGAATTTTCTGCAAAAAGAGAGGAAATTTTAGAGATGATTTGGAATATGGAAGAAGAAATTATGGGGAAAGAAAATTAAATGTTAACACAGATAGTTACTTTTTTAATCTTCTTTGCCGTTGTTGGTTGTATTCTTTATGGAAGACGATTGATAAGAACCGAGAAGGTTGACGCGGTATTTGGAAATCCAGAAAGAGCTAGAGGGGGTACTCATTGGGTAATTGTAGGTAGTAGTTTTCTTCTTTTAATTTGGCTTTATTATTCTTGGGATATAGCGAAAGGTTTTTATCCAAAATCCGCTAATGAACTTTGCCAGGTAGCAAAAGTAAACGACTCTTTATTAGGATTGAAATATCAATTTCCTATAGAGGAAAGAGAATTCAAAAGCACTTCACAGATAAAAAAAGAGAATAAAAATCTTAAATTAATTAAAGAGGAAATACAAAATTCAAGTGAATTAAATAATCAGCAAAAAACAATCCTTACAAATTTTATCGATAAAACTAATCAATTAATTCCATTATTAACTAATGAAGACTTACTCGAAATCGATACCAAGCAAAAGATTGAAGATATAACTGGTAAAATTAATCTTTTAACAGAAAATTTTAGAAAACAAGATTATCCATTTGAAACAGAGCAAGAATTTAATGAAAGACAAAAAGCTGTTAGTGAAGAAGGTGGTTGGGGAATTGTTAAAGTAAGTGCGGGAACTGGGTCTATAGAAAATACAATAGAGGTACCTTTAATTCCTGCAACTGATAGAGGTTTAAAATTTCATGCTGCTGCAGAAGAATTAAATTTGATAAGTGAAGAATTTTTCAAATTAAGGAATCACAATCCCCAATTTAAAACTCAAATTAAAGAACTTAAAGATGAAATTAAATCCTACAGAAAAAATTTAAATGATACTGAAGAAATAGCATCTACATATGCAAAGAATATCGTTAAAATTGCTAGAAGAATAGAATTTGCGAGCATCTATCCACCAAATGCTTTAAATAGAATGCAAAATGCTATTGTTAAATTTGATAAAGCGCAAAAAGAAGCTCAAGGTGGATTAAGATTTATTGATATCTTTTTATTTCCTGCAGGAACAATAGTTGCCAGCGGTCCAAGCTGTTCAGAACAAGGATCTGGAAGATGGCTACCAAAACCATCCGATACATTTAATAAATTTGCACTAATGTTAAATCCAAGTGTTGGTTATAAAGATATTCCACTGTTATGGATTGATATGGTTGATGTAAGTAAAATGATTGGATTTATTTTACCAGATTGGATAGCAGACATTCTTCCAGGTCAATATCCTGTTCATAGTGAGGATGGAGTAGTGAAACAAAACTTCAAAGGTTATGTTTTAAAAGCAGTAACTGGTGACTTTAAATTATTTAAAGTACCAGTTCCTTATGGTCATATTTGGGACTCTTTTTTAAGAGTATTTTTAGGATTGGTCTTTGGAATTCTTATTGGTGTTCCATTAGGTTTATTCATGGGGTTAAATAGATTTGCTAAGGGTTTTTTTGACCCATTAATTGAACTTTATAGGCCTGTACCTCCATTAGCCTGGGCTCCTCTTATCATATCTGTTTTAGGAATTGATAATACTGGAAAAGTATTTTTATTATTTATGGTCTCTTTATCTATTATGATTATTTCAGCAAGAGCTGGGGCTTCAGGAACTCAATTATCAAAAATTCATGCAGCTCATTCTTTAGGTGCATCAAAGAAACAAATATTAAGATATGTAATTTTCCCTAATTCATTACCAGAAATTTTAACTGGAATTAGAGTAGCTGTTGGTATGTGTTGGGGTACTTTAGTTGCAGCTGAATTCTTAGCGGGAACAACTGGAATAGGATTTGTTGAAAACGTTGCAAAAAAATATTTTCAATATGAAGTCATTTGGATCACAATATTTATAATGGGAATGCTGGGATTATTGTTTGATGTAACATTGAGAAAAATTATAGATAAAACTATTCCTTGGCGTGGAAAAGGATAATTTGAAAATAAAAAATCTAAAAAAAGAAGTTATTCTAATTTTTAAAAAATTTGGTCTTAAGAAAAGTCATGCTTTAATTTCATCAAATGCTTTAATCAACGCAGAGTTAGTTGGAGCATATGGACATGGATTATCAAGGTTGAAAATGTACTGTGACAGACTTAAAAAAAAAGTTATAAATCCAAAACCCAAAATCAAAATTAGAAGAATTTCACAATCAATTTCATTAGTTGATGCTAATGATAGTATTGGATTTGTTGCAGCTGATATAGCAATCAAACAAGCAATCAAAAATGCAAAAAAAACTGGTATTGGAATGGTTGCTGTTAAAAAAAGCGGTCACTATGGTCTATCTGGCTATTATGCCGAGCAAGCAGTTAAAAAAAATTTAATTACGATGATTTATACAAATGCGCCTCCAGCTGTTGCACCTCATGGATCTTTAAAAAGTTTATTTGGTACAAATCCAATTTGTTTTGGAACACCAACAGGCTCTAAAGTTCCCTTCATCTTAGATACCTCGATTTCAATGATTAACAGAGGTAAAATCAGATTTGCTGAAAAAAATAATCAAAAAATACCTGTGGGTGTTGCGCTTGATAAGTTTGGAAAACCAACCACTAACGCAAAAAAAGCACTTGAAGGTGTCCAGTTACCTATCGCAAATTTTAAAGGATCCGGTTTAGCTTGGATGGTTGATATACTAAGTGGTGTGCTAACTGGTGGAAACCATGCTGGAAGAGTTAAGGATCCTTTTGATGATTTCAGTGGTCCACAAAATATTGGACATCTATTTATCACATTTAAAACAAATTTATTCGTAAACAACTATAATAAAAGAATTAAAGATAATATTAATAAGATTAAAAGATTGCCAAAAATTAAAGGAGTAAAAGAAATTGTTTATCCTGGTCAAAATAAATATAAAAGATTTATAATGAATTCAAAAAAAGAAATTAAAATTTCTAAGATAATTAAGAAAGATTTAGAATTACTTAAAAGGTAGTTATGCTCTCAAATAAAGAAATAATTTGTCCTAATAACCTACTGGATGTAGCTCATTCAAAAAAAGGAGTTAAAGTGGCTATAGTCAATGCTGGTAAACCTTTACCTATGCTCTCAGCTCAAGACGCAGTGAATGAGAATTTAATTGAACCTGTCTTTATTGGTGATGAAAAAGAAATTTTAAAATGTGCTGAAGATTTAAAATGGGATATTTCTAAATATGAAATCATTCATGAACCTGTGGAAAACAATACTGCTGCAATCGCTGCTAAACTTGCTAAAGAAGAAAAAGTTAAGATTATAGTTAAAGGTCATATTCATACAGATGTACTGATGAAAGAAGTTTTAAAAAGAGAATATAATTTGTTGGGAAAAACTAGATTAAGTCATATTTGGCATATGACCTTAGATAAAGAGGATAAACCACTAATCATAACTGATGGTGCTTTAAATGTTTTGCCTAATGTTAAAACTAAAATGCATATATTAAAAAATGTGATAAATTTTTCGAATAGAATTGGAATAGAAAGACCTAAAATCGCAATTCTTTCTGCAACGGAGGAAGTTCTTGATAGCATCACTAGTTCCAAAGAAGCTGATGAATTAACAAAATTAGCAAAAAAAGAAAATCTTAATGCAGATGTTTTTGGTCCACTCGCATTTGATAATAGTATCTCAAAAAAATCTGCAGCAATTAAAGGAATAAAAAATGATGTTGCTGGAATGGCAGATGTATTGTTAGTTCCTAATGTTGAAACAGGTAATGGATTGGTAAAAATGTTAATATATTTTTGTGGTGCGTGTGCAGCAGGAGTAGTAGTTGGCGGAAAAGTACCAGTCGTAATTACTAGCCGTTCAGATGATGCACCAGCAAGACTAGCATCAATAGCTGCAGCTGTTGTAGCATTAGATTAATTGTTTGATTGCAAAAAAATCAAAATTGTCTTAAATAATTCATTCATAATAAGAGAAAATAATGGCAATCACATATTTAAAAAAATCACCTAAGACATCATCAACTGATGACACCAAAACAACCGGAATTGTTCAAGATTTATTAAAGGACATTGAAAAAACTAAAGAACAAGGATGCATCGATTTAACAAAAAAATTTGATAAATATGATGGTGAAATTGTTGTATCAAAAGAAAGAATTGAGGAAATTAAAAAAACTTTAGATCAAAAAACAAAAGATGATATTCAATTTTCTTATGAAAGAGTAAGAAAATTTGCTGAAGCCCAATTAAAAAACTACGGCCAAGATTTTGAAGTAGAGCTATCTAACGGTTTATACGCTGGGCAAAAATTAGTACCAGTAAATACCGCAGGATGTTACATTCCTGGTGGAAGATATGCTCACATAGCCTCAGCAGTAATGAGTGTTACCACAGCAAAAGTTGCAGGTGTAAAAAATATAATCGCATGCAGTCCACCTAAGGAAGGTGTTGGTGCCCACCCCACTATAGTTTATACGGCTGATCTTTGTGGAGCTGATGTAATATTAAATTTAGGTGGTGTTCCTGCAATCGCTGCAATGACTAATGGATTATTTAAAAATCCTTCAGCAGATATTATTGTGGGTCCAGGAAACCAATTTGTAGCTGAAGCTAAAAGAATTTTATTTGGAAAAGTTGGTATTGATTTATTTGCAGGTCCAACCGAAATTGGAATAATTGCTGATGCAAAAGCAGATCCAGAAATTGTTGCAGTGGATTTAGTTGGTCAAGCTGAACATGGTTATAATTCTCCTTGTTGGTTATATACAACGAGTAAAGAACTTGCAGAAAAAGTAATGAAAAGAGTTCCAGAATTAATTGCCGAACTCCCAGAGATACCAAGAACTAATGCTGATGCTGCTTGGAGAGATTACGGTGAGGTAATTCTTTGTGACACAGATGAAGAAATGGTAAAAATAAGCGATGAATATGCGCCTGAACATTTAGAAGTTCAAACAGAAAATTTAAAGTGGTTCCACGAAAGATTAACAAATTATGGGTCTTTGTTTGTAGGTGAAGAAACAACTGTTGCTTATGGGGATAAATGTTCTGGAACAAATCATATCCTTCCAACTAAAGGTGCTGGCAGATATACGGGTGGTTTATTTGTTGGTAAATTTATTAAAACTTTAAGTTTCCAGAGAATGACTAAAGAGTCCACAGAACTTGTTGGAGCTGCTGCCGCTAGAATTTCTAGATACGAGGGCATGGAAGCTCATGCAAGAACTGGTGATGTAAGATTAAGAAAATACGGATATTCTAATTAATTACTTCTAAGATTACATAAATTGTAAGTAAACTCATAAAACTTATAATAAATACATTAATTATATTCCATATCTTTTTATTTTGAGCATATTGTGAAAGATACTTAGATAAATATCCAATTGAAAAAAAGAAAATAAAAGAAGCTATTGAGGCTCCTAAGCCAAATATTAATTTTTGGTAAAGTATGAAATTTTTTGAAAAATTACCTAAAAAGAAAACTGTATCTGAATAAACATGTGGATTTAAATAAGTAAAACCCAAAGTTTTAAAAAAAATATTGATCTTAGAAATATTTTCAACTTGATTTTCAAAGATAACTTTTGAATTAAAAGATTTTATTTTGGAATAAATAAAATAAATTAAAAAAATTACTAAAAGTACATTAAATATTAATTCAATAGTATTGTTAAAATATTGAATGAAATAATGGAAAAGAAAAATTCCAAAAAATATCAAGATAAAATCTGACAGAGAACAAACAAGACAGACTAAAAAAATATGTTGTTTTTTTAGACCTTGTTCTATTACAAAGATATTTTGTGCACCTATGGCTAAAATTAAACTTAGGCCAGTGAAGAATCCTAATACTAGGTATTCCATTAAAGGCTTAAATTATTCTGCGTTAGCAGTTAATGTCTTTATCTCTAAAATATTTTCGTTAGGATCTTTAACAAAAAAAGTTTCTTGCTCATACTTTGTGCCTTTAAATCTTAGATAAGGCTCGTCATAGTATTTTGCACCTTTTTCCTTCAACCTCTTCTTAAGAGCATCAAAATCTTTTCTTGATAAATGAACTCCAAAATGAGGAACTGAAACATTTCCCATATCAACATCGTGTCTTTCATTATCTAATTTGTGCTCACTTGCATGAAGTGTTAATTCGTTTCCCCAAAAATCAACATCTGCCCATTCTTGAGCAGCGTTATCGAGTCTACAGCCAAGAGTTTCGCTATAAAATTTCTTTGCTGTTTCTAAATCTCCACAAGGAATAGCCAAATGGAAGCAGTTAGTATTTTTGTACATTTCAACCCTCTTTAAATTGCGTATATGGTTCCTATATAAAGTATATACTTTTTTTTATCAACTGTTAGAAAACCCAAAAAAAATGAATGATTTTTTACAATCTATAATTGACCGAGATCCTGCGGCAAAATCAAAGTTAAGTTTAATCTTAACTTACCCAGGTGTTAAAGCTATTTTTTTTCATAAGATTGCAAATTTTTTTGCGATAGCAAAATTTGATTTAGTTGCAAGAATCATTTCACAATTCTCAAGATTTTTAACAGGAATTGAAATTCATCCAAAAGCAAAGATAGGCAAAAATTTATTCATTGATCATGGTATGGGAGTGGTAATTGGTGAGACATCTGAGATAGGAAATAATGTAACAATTTATCATAATGTTACTTTAGGTGGAATTGCACCAAGTATAAATGCGAATGACCAACGAAATACTAAAAGACATCCAACATTAGAAGATAATGTTGTAGTTGGATCTGGAGCTCAGATTTTGGGGCCAATAACTATTGGGAAAAATTCTTTAATCGGCGCAAATGCAGTGGTTACTAAAAATGTACCAGAGAAATCAATAATGGTAGGAATTCCAGCAACAAGAGTTGGTGATGCTACAAAAGGATTTCAGCCTTATGCAGTTACTGATAAAGATAAAGATTAATGACACAGATTAAAAATAACTTTATTGAGTCCATAGGGAATACACCTTTAATAAAATTAAAAGCAGCCTCAGAAATTACTGGATGTAATATTTATGGCAAAGCTGAGTACTTAAATCCTGGTGGATCAGTTAAAGATAGAGCGGCGCTAGCGTTAATAAAAGATGCTCAAGAAAAAAAGTTAATATCTGAAGGCGGAATAGTTGTTGAAGGAACTGCTGGTAACACAGGAATAGGAATATGTCTTTTAGGAAATTCCCTTGGTTATAAAACTATAATTGTAATGAATGACAATCAAACTCAAGAAAAAAAAGATACTTTAAAAAATATTGGTGCAGATCTTAGATTAGTTCCGCCGAAGCCTTATAAAGATGATGGAAACTATGTGAAAGTTGCAGGACGACTTGCAGAGGAATTAAAAAGTACAAACAATAATGGTGTAGTTTGGGCAAATCAATTTGATAACACCGCAAACGCAAGAGGTCATTATGAAACTACCGGTCCTGAGATTTGGGAGCAAACAGATGGTAAAGTTGATGGATTTGTTTGTGCATCTGGAACAGGGGGAACTATAGGGGGTGTTAGTAAATTCTTAAAAGAGAAAAATAAAGATATTAAGATTTATTTATCAGATCCAACTGGCTCAGCTCTATATAATCATATAGTTAATGGAGAATTAAAAGCAGAAGGTGGATCGATCACTGAGGGAATTGGCTCAAGTAGAATAACTAAAAATTTTGCTGAAGCACAAATAGATGGAGCTTTTTCAATCAGTGATCAAGAATCTTTACCAATACTTTATGACTTAATTCAAAATGAAGGATTAAGTTTGGGCACGAGTTGTGGAGTAAATATTGCAGGTGCGATCAGGTTAGGAAAAGAACTAGGTCCAGGAAAAACAATTGTAACAATTCTTTGTGATAGATCAGACAAATACAACTCAAAGATGTTTAATAAGTCTTTTTTAAAGGAAAAAAACTTACCTATTCCCAGCTGGTTATAATATCGCATACCAGCCATGTAACAAAACAGTTACATTTTTATAATAATATTAATTAACATCGAGGTGACATGAATAAATATATAGCTGTAATACTATCTTTATTAATTTTTACGTCTGCTCATGCAGGTATGAGTAAGGATGATAAATCTAAAGCCTGGGATTGTATTGGAATTTATATGGCAAATTACTTTTTACCATCTGGTGAAAAATTTGAATATGGAATGAAAGAAAAATCTATTTCAACAGTAAAAGTTTTAAAAACATATGCTCTTGAAATTGGTATTCCAGAAAAAGAATGGGATGAAGGAGTAAATAAAGCAGTTGATAAGCATTATGGCTCCAAATACGACAAAGCTAAAACTGAAAAATGTCATACATTTGTTGAAGCTTTAGTTCCGAATGGTGCTGAAAGAGTTAAAAAAGTAGTTCAAACTTTATATTAGATAATTAAGTAAGGAGATAAAATGACAAAAGCTTACCTAGTAGCAGTTCCTAAGGTCACGAATGCAGATATGTTTGGAAAAGAATATGCTAGTAAAGTTGCAGACACACTAAAACCTTTTGATGGAAAGTTTCTTGTAAGAACTCCAAATAAATTGGTGTTAGAGGGAGATGAGCCAACTCTTACAGTTGTGATGGAGTTCCCAAATAAAGAAAAGGCTTTAGGCTGGTATAATTCTGAAGAACATCAAAAAATTGTTGTTCACAGAAGAGCGGCAACAGATCCAAAAAGTACAATTGTTATTTGTGAAGAGTCAAACACATATTAATAAAGAAGGGGAAAAAAATGGAAAAAGAAATGTTAGTACATCTTAAACTTAAAGAGGGTAAATTAGAAACTTTCATGGGTTGGATGCAATCAGATGAAGGGATGGGTGTCAGAAAAAGTGTTGCCTATCCGGAAAAAACTGTCGGCGCTATGATTCCAGATAAAAGTGGAATGTTATTCAAAGTAAATGTTCATAATGAAGCTGGAATGAAGGAATTTGTAACTGGAAATAATCCTACTGCAAAGGCTATTTACGCAGAATGTGTAGAAAGTGCTCAGTTATTTGAATTATCTAAAGTTGATTTATAAAGGAGAAAAAATGAAAAAAATAATATTAACACTTTGTTTGATCTTATTTGTTAGCTCAGCATACGCAGGTTCATGTCCAATGTTAGCTAAAAATATTGAAGATAAGATTAAAAAAGCTCAAGAACTTAAAGATCAAGGTATGGATGCCCATAATAATGGTGATCATACTAAGTCCGAAAAACTTTTAAATGAAGCTCTTGCTCTTTTTAAAAGTTAAATAGAAAAGGAGAAAAATGAAAAACTATATAGTAACACACACTTTTAAATCAAAAGAAGCAAAAGCTAAAATGATAGAAGTTACTGGTTCAATGTCTATGGAAGATATGACTAAAGCAATGACAAGTGATAATGCAAAGTGTCAAATGAGCTGGAATACACCTGGAGACAATCTAACAATGTATTGTTGGTGGAAAGGTACTGATCCAGATGCAATTAATAAACAATTAGAGTCTATGAACGATTTCTACGAACCTCATAAATTTGTTGAGTGTACTGATGATGTTATAGATTTTAATGCTAAATAAAAATGCCTTAATTTTTACCAAGTGAGGAGAAACAATGAAGGTAATTTATACTAGAACAATGAGGGTAAAAGATGATGGCCTAGGCAAAGCAATGGAAATTGGAAAAGGTTTAGCGGCAGTTAGAAAAAAACATTATCCTAACCATGATGTCTACTTTTCTTTTCAAATGGGTGGAGACCCAAGAACAATAAGAGAAACTTTAATAGGGCCTATGTTTGAAGGTGATAATGATGCTGATGCTAAAATGTCTGCAGATCCTGAATATATAAAACTTTTAGAGCAATTGAAAGAAGTTGCAATAGAAGGTACTATTGTAGATGAGATTAGACCAATATTTAGTTAAGAATTTAAAATATGATAGAAAAATTTAATGGAATATTTTATTTAGCGCTTTTTATAATTCATTTTATAGGTTTTGCTTATTATGGATTTAGATGTGTTTTCCAAACTAAATCTTTTTTAAACCAGTATGGTATTGATGATACTGGTGCAGGAATGGTTAGATTTTTTGGATCAATATTTTTTGGTTCTGTGGTTATGGCTATTTATGTTGGTTTCATAAGACCTAATGGTTTAGAGGCGACATGGGCATTCTTTAACCTAATCTTTTTACAAAATTTATCTGCATTTATTGTTGGATTTTATAATACAAAAATAAATAAACTTGGACACACAGACAAAACATCAGATGAGGGAATTTATGCTCCTTTAGTTTTGACTATTTTAAGTGCTGTATTATGTTACGGTCTTGCTGATAAAATTTACATTTAAAAAGAAAGGTAAAATATGTCGATTTTAAAAAAATATACTGATGCTATAACAAATAAAGACGAAGCAACAATGAATGAACTTTTGCATGATGATTTCAAATTTACAATGCATAAATCTGGAAATTCTTTAGGAAAAGCTGATGTGATTAAATGGGCAATGAGTGGTGATATTAATCAAGATAAATCAAGAGTTGTTTATGAAAATAATGAAATTGGTATACACCATTCGTTAGTTACATTTAATGACGGAAATGTTGAAGCTGTAATGGCAGTTTACAAATACAACAATGGAAAGATCATTAGTTTGGAGACAGGCGCTACTCCTATGTCTAAATAATGTTTCCCAAAAAATATTCAAACTTATTATTTATTTTTTTTATGGGTCTTGGCATGAGTTTACTCATGACACTTATAATTACTTATATAAACACTGGTTATGATGAACTATATTATAAAAGATTTCTTAAAGCTTGGTCAGTTAGCTTACCAGTTGCAATGATAGCAACAACAATTGTAGCTCCAATAGTTCAAAAATTTGTAGATAAAATTACCAAATAAGAATATTCTTTAATTCGTGAGTAATATAATTGCATACATAATTCTTATACTTGCGGTTATTTTAGGTACTGCAGCAAATGGTTTTGCCAAAGGTGCAAATGGTTTTACATTGTTGACTCCAAGCTTATTAACGGCAATTACAATAGTTGGATGTATGTTTACTTTATCAATAGTCATGAAAACTATTCCTGTTGGTATAACTTATGCTTCGTTTGCTGGTTTGTGTATAGTTGCTACAACGATTGTTGGAATATATAAATTTAATCAAATGCCAGATCTTTATACTATTATCGGTTTATCTTTGATTATTTCAGGAGTGTTGATTGTAAATCTATTGGGTAAAACAGGTTAGATATATGACTAATTTATCTGGATATATATTTCTGATTTTAGCTATCATTCTTGGAATAACTTCTAATGGTTTTTTAAAATCAACTAATGGATTTACAAATCTTGGTCCAACTATTTTTTGTGCAATTTCAATAGTTGCTTGCATTTTTTGTTTATCAAAAGCTATGAATATTATTCCAGTAGGTTTTACTTATGCAACCTATGGAGGTTTGACTATTACTGCAGTGACTTTGTTTGGTGTATTTAAATACAACCAAATTCCAAATCTTTATGGAATTATTGGAATAGCTTTGATTATTATTGGAGTAATACTTTTAAATACTCTTGGAAAAACTACTTAGATAATGGTTTTAAAATTTTCAAAATCTTATTTTGAATACCTGTGTTAGCAGAGGCAACTATATTACCTCCTTTTACTGCATTGGTATTTTTCCAAGTGCTAACGATACCTCCTGCTGCTTCAATGATAGGAATTAAAGGATGTATATCCCAGATTTTATTTCCACATTGTATGACAACATCAACTTTACCTTCAGCAAGATGAGAATAACTTAACGCATCAGCACATGGAAACTGCATCATCTTTAATATTTTTGGAATTTTTTTTTGTTGGTTCAGTGATAGCATTCCATGAAAGGCTGCTGACATTTTTAAATTTTTAAATAAAACTTTTTTATTTACTTTAATCTTTCTTTTTTTACCCTGATCAACAACATAGGCTATTTTATCTGAAACATTAAAATAATATTTTCTTAAAACTGGATAGTTGGCTAGCCCAATAATTGGTTTTCCCTCAAAATTTAAAGAAATCAGATTACTCCATGTTGGATTTCCTATGACAAAAGATCTTGTTCCATCTATAGGATCAATTATCCAAGAATATTTACTTTTGGTTTTTTTAAAACCAAATTCTTCTCCAATCACTTGATGATTTGGAAACTTTTTTTTTATTTCTTTTCGGATAAATTTTTCAAAAGCTTTATCAGCACTAGTAACTGGATCATATCCTCTGCCCTTAAGTTTATTAGATACTTTAAATGGTTTATTTAATTTAGAGTAATAAAATTTAGTCAATTTCTTAGCTAAACTCTCTATGAATTTAGAATAAGCTTTATAATCTGAAGATTTTAATATTGGCACAAAGGACTAATACTATTTTATTCTTATTGATTAAAGCTTAATTTTAAATAATGATTTAAATAATCTATGAAAATTAAATTAGAAAATAATAAGGTATTTTTTGATAATAACGGCTCAAAAAAAGAAATTCACCCATTTTGGCTAAGAGAAAGAGTTAATGGAGAAAGTTTTTTAGATAAAGGAACTCAACAAAGATTATTTGATCCAACAGAACTAAAAAAAAATATTGAAATTAAAGATTTGAAATTATCAGATGAATTTTTAGAAGTTTTATTCGATGATGGAGCTAAGACTAAACTAGCGATCCAAAACATTTTTAAAGAATTTTCAAATATAAATGATGTAAAATTTATAGAAAAAATAAAATGGGACTCCTCTCTCAAAAATTATAATAATTATGAATTTGATGAAAAAATATTTGAACAAAAAAAAATGTATGAGGCATTAGTTAATTTTTATCAATTCGGATTTGTGATTTTTAAAAAAGTTCCAACTAAGAATAATTTTTTGATTGAGTTTGCTAATTCAATAGGAAGTGTCAGAAGAACAAATTTTGGTGAATTTTTTAATGTAAAATCTATTCCAAACCCAAATGATCTTGCTTATACATCATTACCTTTAGCACCTCACACTGATAACCCGTACAGGAATCCTGTTCCGTGTATTCAAATATTACATTGTATTGAAAATGAAGTTAAAGGAGGTTATTCAACTCTTGTTGATGGTTACACTGTTACTGAAGAACTTAAAAAAGATCATCCAGATTTGTATAAAATTTTAACTGAAATTAAAGTCAGATATCAATTTATTGATAAAGATGTCTATTTAGAAAATTGGGCTGAAATGATTGAGCTTGATGATGAAGAAAATTTTAAACAAGTCAGATTTAGTCCAAGATTAGATTTTGTACCATTAATGGATAAAGATAAATTGGAATTATATTACTCAGCAAGAAATAAAATTTCTGAATTGTATAATTCTGATAAGTTTAAAATTCAATTTAAATTGAGTCCTGGTGATTTATTAATGATGGATAATCATAGACTCCTTCATGGAAGAACAGAATATAATGCTAATGAGGGTAATAGATTTTTGCAAGGTTGCTATATTGATTATGATAGCACTGAAGGAAAATTAAGACATTTGAAAAAAAAATTTAATTACGAGTTATAATTTTTATTGAAATGATGAAGCGTATGAAAGCGAAAGAAATAAAGTATATTGGAATTATTGTAATAATTATACTCATTATATTTAAATTTTTTAATACTCCTTACAACTTTTATTCTATTTTAAATTGGAATCATGAAAAGCGAATGGAACAAAATTATGGATTTTGTAAAAATGAAAGTTGGGGTTTTTACAACTATGTAATAAAAAAATTTGACTTAAGTGGCCAGGAAATTAATATAATTAACGATGAGGGCCATGTCACTTTAGAAAATTTATTTGATATAAAAAAAAGTAAAGACAATACATCTAATTATTTAATTTTAACTAATTATCAAAGCGAAAATAATAATGATATTTTTAATAGTCAATATGAATTCTTAAAAAATTATAAAATTTTATACAGAAAAAATAATTGCTATCTTTTAAAATCTAATGATTGAAATCTTAAATATACTATTACAAATATTCATTTTTTTAATAATATTTTCATTTCCATTTACTGATAGATCCCTTAACAACACTCTTAAATTAAAAAATATAAAACTAGAGTTAATTGACTCTCATGTGATCAATATCATCATATTTTCTTATCTTTGTTTAATTGTTTCATTTTTTGGATATTGATTTAAAATTATTTTTTAAGATTTATTTTTCCATTACATTGCTATTTGTTTTACTAAACATAAAATTTTTTTATGATCGAATTAAAAAAAATGACTTTATAAAATTTGTTTTCTTTTTTTTAGTAATTTTATCTATATTTATATTTATTGCCCAAAACTTAAAACTTGAGTGGGATGGGCATGTTTGGATTAGTAAAGCAATAATCTTTCTCAATAATGAACAAATAACAAATTTAAATAACACTTTGCATGCTGATTATCCACATCTGGGTTCATATTTGTGGGCCTTTTTTTGGAGTAATTCATTATTAGAGTTTGAGTATTTTGGGAGATTTTTTTTCGTCTATTTATATGTTTTATCAACTTTTCTTATTTTCAAACTTCTAAACGTTAATAATGATTTTATAAAAATATTTTTAATCTTATTTTTTATTCTATTAACATTTGAGCCATATTATTTTGGTGGTTACCAAGAATATCTAATTTTTTCTAGCCTAATTATTGCATCAAGATATATCTATATTTATAATTTAAATGGTAGCAAAAATATAAAATTAATTTTTTTAGCCCTACTAATTTTATATATAAGTTGTTGGTTTAAGAATGAGGGTAAAATTTATTTTGTCATATTTTCTGGTGCATTAATATATTTTGCAAATATCAATCATTACAAAAAAATTCTTTTAACGCTTTTGATAATCTCTCTACTTTTAATTCAATATTTTTTACAAAAATATTTAATCAGTTTCAGTGGGTCATCTGATGTAGATTATATAATGAATTTTTTACAAAATTTCAAAGATATAAATCTTTTATTTACTAAACTATTTAAAATATTATTAAACATGATTATTGTTTTTATGAAACATCCTTTATGGATAATGATTTTTTTAGCAATTTTCGCTCAAATATTTTTTGTAAAAAAAATTAATCAGAATGTTAAATATTTTTTAACATGCCTATTCTTAAATCTTATAGTTATTACAGGTATTTATATGGGAATGAAGGATATTGATTTTATTCTAAGAGTTACTTTAGATAGAGTTTTATTTCAAACTTCAGGATTTTATTTAATTCTTATTTTAAGTATTATAAATTTTAAAATGATTAATCAAAAATAGCCTAACTCTTGCATTTCTGAATTAAAATTTTTTTTTATTAATTCATTTAAAGAATTGGGTAATTTATTTTTCCACTCATCAATTTCACCTTTTCTAAAAAATAAATCCTTACCTTTTCTTTCTTTAAAACCTTTTCTTTTCTCTTGATTTTGTAAATTTTCAAATTCACATTTTTTTATTATTTTATGAATCTTTTCATCATCAATTTCAATTTTTTTAAATTGTGAAATAAAATTTAAGATCTTTTTAAAAGTTTCAAATGGATCTTTTTTTAATTCCTCATATTTGATTATTAATTTTGGATATTTTGAATTTTTCCAAGATAAATAGTTAATTTTCCATGATGAAAAAAACTCTAGTAGACCATCACTATCCTCTGGTTGCATAAATTGATTTTTATTTAACATCATATCTACCGCCTTTTCTAAACTTTGATTCATATGATACGATAAAGAGAGCGCAACTGATCTTGGATCTCTTACAAAATAAATAAATCCTGCTGTATTATCTGAATTAGAGAAATTATTTCCATTAAGAACGCCACAATAGCTATGACTTTTTAACAAATTTAATTCTCCATTAAGATTTATTTTTTCTTGTGAAATTATATATTGTCTAAAGTTTTGCTCTCTATCTTTTAAACTTTCAAAATCTTTTTTTTCCAAAAAGTTAAAAAAATTTTTTCTCGGATAAGATTGTATTTTATCAATATTTGCAAAAGGATCTTCGTTTTCCTCAAATAAATAATTTGTAAGAAAAATTCTAGCCCATGTATTTCCACTTTTGGGATAACTACTAAGCCATAAAATCATAATTAGTATTTTTTTACCAAAATTTAAGTTAATTTTTCTATTTGTAATTCTGCATTTTTTATAGATTTTTCGTAATCTAATGCCATTTGATCAGCGCAAATAATATCAATTTTTTCTATACCAAAAAAATTCAAAATAAATTTTAACCAAGGTGTTAAAAAATCTTCATTACTATTAAGTTTTGTACCACCAGATGTGATAACTAAATATGCTCTTTTATTTTTTAATAATCCCTCTCTTCTTCCATTGGGTTTAAATCTAAAAGTTTCACCTATTCTAGCTGCAAGATCTGACCAAGCTTTTAAAGTGGCAGGCGGTCCATAGTTATAAATTGGAGCTGAGATTATTATGATATCACTTTCTTTAAGTTCTTTGACTAATTTATCTGAAAGTTCAAACATCTTTTTATGATTTTCATTTTGATCTTTTAAATCAATATTCATTCCGGACTCTGTTAAACCTGTAACAAAAACCATTTCATCATTTAGATCTCTATAAATGATTTCATCCTCTGGTTTTTTTATTTTATTCAATAATTTCTTTGCTAATGATCTTGAGGTCGAGCCCTCTTTCCTAGCACTTGAATCTATCTGATAAATTTTCATAATTTAAATTATCCAAAATTTTGTAAAAACGGAAGTATTTCAAGCAAGTAGTAGCCTAAAGCTTGTAATTGGTTAGTAATTATCAATATACCAGTAATTAATAAAATTATTCCACCAATTTTTGATACTTTATTGATATTCTTTTTAAAGTTCTTTGAAAATATCAAAAATCTCTGAATCAAATATCCTGATAAGATAAAAGGTAATGCTAAACCAATTGAGTAGAAAAATAAAAGTAATATACCTTTACTTAAGCTCTCTTCTGTTGAAGCAAGGACTAATATTGATCCAAGAATAGGACCAATACACGGTGTCCACCCAAATGCAAATGCCATACCAATTAATATTGGACTAAAAACACCTGCACTAATGTTAGTTTGAATTCTTTTTTCATAATTTAAAAATCTAATATTGATGAGTCCTATTATTTGTAAAGATAAAATAATAATTACTAAACCAGCTACAATTCTTAATTCATATGAATTTTTTAAAAGAACTTGTCCCAAAAAAGTAGAGGCTGCACCGAATATAATAAAAACTATAGAAAACCCAACAGTGAATAAAATAATTGGAAATAAATTAATATTTTTTTTACTTATTAATTCATTTAAAGAACTGCCCGAAATATAAGAGATATATCCAGGTATTAGAGGTAATACACATGGAGATAAAAAACTTATTAATCCTGCGCCAAAAGCAATTATTATTTCAAACATTCAATATTTTTAAATTCTTTAATTTTGATAAGGGACTACTTTATGAGTTTGTGTGCCCAATTTATCGACACCCAAAACTACTTCTTCACCACCCTTTAAAAAATGAGGTGGAGACATATTTTCCCCTACCCCTGGAGGTGTCCCAGTACAACAAATATCTCCTGGATGTAAACTCATACATGAGCTCATATAAGAAACTAAAGTTTTAACGTCAAAGATCATTTTCTCAGTGTTTCCAGTTTGCATTCTCTTGCCATCAACATCTAAAAACATATTTAGTTTTTGAAAATCTGGTAACTCATCTGTTGTAACTATATAGGGACCTATTGGGCCAAAAGTATCAAAACCTTTACCTTTGTCCCAAGTTAAACCTCTATTTTTCTGAAAGTTTCTCTCACTAACATCATTAACAAGAAAAAAACCAAGAACATGATCTAATGCATTTTCAACGCTAACATTTATTGCTTTTTTTCCAATCACAAAACCTAATTCAACCTCCCAATCTGTATGATTAGATCCTTTAGGAACAATGATTGGATCATTAGGTCCAGTAATACAACTTGTAAACTTTGAAAAAATTATCGGTTCTTTTGGAATTGGTAAATTTTGTTCTTCAGCATGATCTTTAAAGTTTAATCCTATTCCAATAAATTTAGCTGGTTTTGAAACACAAGCGCCTATTCTTAATTTGGAGTCCAATTTTGGCAAAGCTGAAATTTCAGTATTCTTAATTTTTTCAATTGTATCAAAATTTAATGTCTCTGGATTTAAATCATCTATTACAGATGATAAATCTCTGTAATTATTTTCATTATCGATTAATGCTGGTTTTTCATTTCCAATATTACCAATTCTACATAATTTCATTATTTTTACTCCTTCAATTTAATAATAGGTTAAATCATTTATTATTTCAACTTGATGATGTGCAAATAATAAACTTATTTAGTAATTTGTTGTTCTTGCTAATCTCGCCGCACCTCTGACACCACTAGCATCTCCAAATTTTGGTTTTAAAAATGTTCCCTCGAATTCGCCTCCAGCGACAAATTTTTTCATTTTTTGTTTAATCTCATCTAAAAAATCAATTTCATTTGAAACACCACCTCCAAAAACAAATACATCTGGGTCTATGATATTTACAACAGTTGCTAACGACATCGCTAGTTGATCTTTATAATTATCAATTAGTTTTTCTGCATCTAAATCAAGTTTTCTGTGCATTTCAAAAATTTTCTGAGCAGGTAAATCTTTTTTAAATTTATTTTTAAATGCTCTAGAAATTCCTAAACCAGCAACATAATTTTCAATTTCCCCAGCTCTTAAGTTTGTTTTTTTTATTTGAATTCCATCAATACAAACACTTGGAATTTGATTATGTCCCCACTCTCCAGTTATCCCATTTGGTCCATTTACTATTCTTTTATCAATAACTAATCCACCACCAACGCCAGAGCCTAAAATTACTCCAAAAACAATCTTATAATGTTTTCCAGATCCATCGATTGCCTCAGATAGAGCAAAACAATTAGCGTCATTTTCACAATAAATTTCTTTACCAATTTCTGCTCTTAAATCTCTCTGTAGAGGTTTACCGTTAATCCAAAAAGAGTTTGGCGCATTTTTAACTAATCCAGTTTGAATAGAATGAATACCTGGATGACAAACACCTACAGGTAACTCTTTTCCAGCTTTTTTTTCTAAATCAATTACTATTTTTTTTATGACTGCTAAAGTATTTTTATAATCTTTAGGAACCTCTATTCTTTCTCTGTGATGTTCATTACCGCTATCGTCTAACAAAACATATTCTATTTTACTAGCTCCAAGATCAATCCCTATTTGCATAAATTATCTCATTATTTTTTGAATTTCTTTATAGGTAA
Organism: uncultured Pelagibacteraceae bacterium; assembly: GCA_902576765.1. Taxonomy (GTDB): domain Bacteria; phylum Pseudomonadota; class Alphaproteobacteria; order Pelagibacterales; family Pelagibacteraceae; genus Pelagibacter. The sequence goes on along the minus strand of CACGWH010000003.1, from coordinate 13,733 downwards.
ACAATTTTGGTATTTTGCATGAAGTAGTTAATTTAACTGCCTTATTAGTTTTTGCAGAGTTCATAGTTGATTGAATTAAATCAAGAACATGTAAAGATACCTCACCGTTACATCGGTGAATTTTTTTTTTATCAATACAATAAGCCATTTCTGCTAGCCCTACTCCTCTATAATTAGCGTTAGTTGGGGACTCATTTGCTCTAGAACTTTGAGTTCTGATATTTATTCTTCCTAATTTCATATGATTTGTCTTAAATTCTTTCCAAGGATTACCTAATTTTTTACAAACAAAAACTGATCCACCAAACATATTTGGATCAGGGACGATCATTGATCCTTTAGTGCCATAAAGTTCTATATGATTTCTTTGATGGGCAATAACGTCAAAAGAAAGAGTTAATCTAATAATACTTCCATTTTTAAAAATTATAGTTGTAAAATATGTTGTCGGACACTCTACTTTAATTTTTTTTCCTTTTTTTGGTCCAATACCAATTGTTCTAAAACTAGCTCCTCTCATTAAACTTGCGGCTTTAACTTCTTTAGCTGGTCCAAGTAAATTTACTAAAGCAGTAAGATAATATGGACCCATATCAATAACTGGTCCCCCTTCTTTTTTAGCAAACCATGGCTCAGGATTAGGATGATAAGATTGAACACCGGGAAAGGCAAAAATTGCATTTCCTAAATTTACCTTTCCAATGTTCTTATTTTCTAACAATTCTTTAGATTTTTGATTACCACCACCTAAAAATGTATCTGGAGCATTTCCTAAATATAATTTTTTTCTTTTTGAAATTTTTAGTAATTCTTTTCCATCTTTGAGATTAATAGCCAAAGGTTTTTCTGAATAAACATGTTTTCCATTTAATAAAGATTTTTTTGCAATTTGATAATGAACTTTTGGTGGTGTTAAATTTAAAATGATCTCTACTCTTTTATCCTTTAACAATTCATTTACAGACACAGCTTGGATTCTATAGGTCTTAGCACACTTTTTTGCTGCTTCACTCTTTACATCTGCACATTTGATAATTTTGAAGTTATTAAAATACTTATGGGCTCTAAAATAAGTTTCAGCTATATGACCACAACCTATCAATCCAACTTTAAAAACTTTATTCATTTAGTTGATTTATACACCTTGTCTTTGTTTAGCTTTTCCCTCTTTATGTAATTTTAAAGCCTCTTCATTTTCTTTGGTGTTTGGAATTTCTAATGTTGGACTTTCCCAGTAAGCTGATCCCTCTAGCCATTGATATGAATGAGTTTTAATTGAAATAACATAGGTCACATCAGATTTTTTTGCTCTTTTAAATGCTTCTTCTAATTCGGAAATAGAGTTTACTTGCTCAGATTTAGCTCCCATGCTTTCTGCATGTTTAGCAAAATCAACACCAACTAGATTTGGTGTATTAGAACTTTCTAGTAAACAATTATATTCTTTTCCACCTTTAAAGAGTTGAAGTCTATTAATTACAGCGTGACCACCATTGTCACAGACGATGATAATTAATTTATTATTTGTTATAACCGAGGAATAAATATCAGAATTATATAATAAGTATGAACCGTCTCCAACGAATGCAATTACATCTTTATTTGGATTGGCCATTTTAATCCCGAGAGCTCCAGAAATTTCATAACTCATACAACTAAATCCCCACTCTGTTTCATGAGTATTTAATTCTCTTGGTCTCCAAACTTGAACCACTTCTCCAACCAAACCACCTGCTGCTGTTACAGCAATATCCGAGGGATCTGAATTTCTATAAATTGCACCAACTGCATGAGCATAACTTGGTAATTTTTGATTTGTTGGACCACTTTCTTTATCAACGTATTCATTCCAGGATTTTAATTCATCTCTAGACTTTTTATACCAATCATCATTTGCTTTCCAACTTCCTAAAGCATTTGAAAGTTCGATTAATGAAACTTTTGCATCCCCAACCACGGCTTGAGCTAAATGTTTATTTGCATCATGTCTTGTTATATTTAATGAAACTAATCCAAAATCCGGATTTTCAAAATTTGCCCACGAGCCTGTTGTAAAATCAGCTAATTTAGTTCCAACGGCTATTGCAAGATCAGTTTTTTTTGCAAAATTATTTGCCGCTTTACCGCCTAAACCTCCAATAGGTCCAAGAAAATGTGAATGATCTCTTTTCATAGTAGAATACCCCATCACTGTTTGAGTAACAGGTATATTATGTTTAATTGCAAAGTTTCCTAATTCTTCCATAGCATCTGAATAAAAAACGCCCCCACCAGAAATTATTATTGGATTTTTGCAACTTTTAATTTTCTCTGCTGCTTTCTTAATTTCAAAATCATCTGGTTTTGGTCTTCTAATGTTGTGAACTCTCTCTTTAAAAAACTCTTCTGGATAATCAAACGTTTCACCTTGAGTATCTTGACATAAAGATAAACAAGCTGGGCCAGCATCAGCAGGATCTATCATTAATTGAATAGCTTGTGGTAAAGATTGCAAAATTTGTTCTGGTCTTGTAATTCTATCAAAATATCTCGTAACTGATTTGAAAGCATCATTTGCAGTTATTCCTGGATTATTAAAATGTTCAACTTGTTGAAGAACAGGATCCGGCATTCTATTTGCATATGTATCACCAGGTAAAAATAATATTGGTATTCTATTACTCATAGCAACGGCTGCTGCTGTAAGCAAATTTGTAGATCCCGGTCCAACTGAACTTGTAGCGATAAAAATTTGTTTTCTTCTTTTGGCTCTTGAGTATGCTACTCCAGTCAAAGCCATATTCTGCTCGTGATGGCCTCTATAAGTCGGAAGTTTATCTTTATTTTCTTCTAAAGCTTGACCTAGACAAGCAACATTTCCATGACCAAAGATACCAAACACTCCAGGAAAAAGTGGTTGTTTTTTACCATCAATTAATATTTTTTGAGCAATTAAGTGCTTAACTATTGCATGAGCACATGTAAGCTTTAATTTTTTCATAATTGAGTATATAAAACAAAATTATAAATTAATTTCACTAAAAAACTTAGAAATATTTTTATGTACGAAAAATTTGGGCAATTCATTGATGGGAAGTGGCAAAAATCTGAGAAAAATGAAACTTACGAAGTAATCAACCCTGCAACTGAGGAAATAATTGGTAAAGCGTCTAAAGCTGGAAGATCTGATGTTGAAAAGGCTCTTAAATCTGCAGAAAAAGGATTGAAAGTTTGGAGAAACACAGCCCCATGGCAAAGATCTAATATAATAAGAAAAATAGCAGACAAGATAAGGGAAAAGCAAAACGTTCTCGCAAAATGGTTAACTTTAGAAGTTGGAAAGCCTTTAGCAGAGGGTGTAGGTGAAGCTGGAGGAGCTGCTGATATATTTGAATGGAATGCTGAAGAAACAAAAAGAATATATGGCCAAACTGTAGAAAGTCGATTTCCAAATACTAGAGTCCATGTTTATTATCAGCCAGTTGGTGTAGTTGCTGCATTAGTACCATGGAATTTTCCATTAATATTAGCATCAAGAAAAATATCAACTGCTCTTGCTGCAGGTTGTTCAGTGATTTGTAAACCAGATGTAATTACACCTGGAACCGTAATGGAATTGGTTGATATTTGTAGGGAAAGTGGAGTACCTGAAGGGGTCGTAAACTTGCTTTCTGGTGATCCAGCATCTGTTTCGGAACAACTTATAGAGTCGGATATTGTTAAAAAAGTTTCTATTACTGGTTCTACTAGAGTTGGAAAACTAATTTTGAAAAAAGCTGCAGATAAAGTTCAAAGAGTTACCATGGAATTAAGTGGTCATTCGCCTTTTATTGTTTTTGAGGACTCAAATATAGATACTGTAGCTGACATGGCGATTACAGCAAAATTTAGAAATAATGGTCAAGTTTGTATATCTCCTAATCGATTTTATATTCAAGAGAGTAAAAAAGATGAGTTTATAAATAAATTTATAGAAAAAACTAAAAAGCTTAAAATAGGAAATGGTTTAGATGAAGGTGTTCAGCTTGGACCAATGACAACAGCAAAAAGACTTAGTGAAATTGAGGAGCTTGTTGAAACAACAAAAAAAGAAGGTGCTAAAGTTTTACTAGGTGGAAAAAGACCATCTGGTTTTAATAAAGGTTATTTTTATGAGCCTACTGTGTTTGATAATGTAAAAGATGATTTTACAATCATGAAACAAGAGCCTTTTGGACCACTAGTTCCTATGCTGTCATTCAAAACTTTCGATGAGGTAATTGAGAGAGCTAATGATAATGATTTAGGTTTATGTAGTTATGTTTATACAAACTCAATGGAGCAAGCTCACAAGGCTTCTGAGTTAATGGAAACTGGATGTGTTGCAGTTAATACAGCCGCTGTAGCAGTTGCTGAAGCACCTTTTGGAGGAATTAAACAGACTGGTTATGGTCGTGAAGGTGGATCAATGGCAATTAAAGATTATTTAAATATTAAATATACTCATCTCGGTCTTAAAAATTAAATGAGAGAAAATAAAATAAAAAAGATGATGAATGAGGGTAAACCAGTCATCAATGGTTGGCTTCAAATACCAAGTACCGTGTCTGCAGAGGCAATGGCTCATCAGGGTTGGGACTCATTAACTATAGATATGCAACATGGTTTAGTTGATTATTCAAATGCTCTTCCAATGTTGCAAACTATTTCATCTACAAATGTAACTCCATTAGCAAGAGTTAATTGGAATGAACCAGGTCAAATAATGAAAATATTAGATGCAGGTTGTTATGGAATCATTTGTCCAATGGTCAGTAACAAAGAAGAGGCTGAAAAATTTGTACAAGCTTGTATGTATCCACCTAATGGATATAGAAGTTTTGGACCAGTAAGAGGACTTATTTACGGGGGATCTGATTATGCTAAACATGCAGATCAAGAAATGCTTAAGTTTGCAATGATAGAAACTAAAGAATCTTTAGACAAGCTTGATGAAATAATGTCTGTAAAAGGTTTAGACGGTATTTATATTGGGCCAGCGGACCTAAGTTTAGCTATTGGTGAAGAACCAGGATTTGATAAACCGGAAAATTCAAAAGCATATTCTCAAATTCTAAAAATTTTAGAGCATGCTAAAAAAAATAAAATTTTTGCAGGTATTCATAATGGTACGCCAGAATATGCTTTAAAAATGATTGATAAAGGATTTAATTTTGTAACTATTGGAGCAGATCAAAGAGCTATGAGCACTGGTGCTAAAGCAATAGTTGATAAAATGAAAGGCTCATCAAATAAAAAAGAAGAGTCAAAAGCATATTAAAAAGTGCCAGAAAAAAAGAAAATTCTTGTAATTCAAAACATTCATCAAGAAGGTATAAATTTGCTCAAAGGTAATTCCAGTTATGAATTTGAGATCTTTGATGAAATTAATGAGGACTTGAAACAGAAAATAGTTGATTGCGATGCAATCTCAATAAGAACAGCAAAATTACCTAATGAAATAATTAGCTCTGCTAAAAAACTTCAGGTTATTTCAAGACACGGCGTTGGTTACGATAATATTGATCTTAAAAGCACAAAGGAAATTGGAGCAACCTTAACTATAACAGCAACTGCTAATGCTGTTGCGGTAGCAGAACATGTGATGTTTATGCTTTTAAATATTTCAAAAAGAAAAGATATGTACGATCAATCAGTAAAATTAGGAAAATTTAATGACAGAAATAAATTACCAAAAACAATTGAACTCTGGGGAAAAAATATTTTAATTGCTGGTTTTGGTAGAATTGGACAAGCATTGATAAAAAGATGTTTGGGTTTTGAAATGAATGTTTATGTTTATGACCCTTATATAAATGATGAAAAAATAAAATCTTTGGGTGGAAAAAAAGTAAATGATTTAAAAGAAGCAGTTAAAGAGATGGATGCTATCTCTTTACATATGCCTCTTAACGATGAGACAAAAAATATTGTAAACTATGATCTTTTAAGATCTATGAAAACAAATTGTATTGTTGTTAATGCAGCTAGAGGTGGAATTATTAATGAAGTTGATTTAGATAAAGCATTAAGAGAAAATCTAATCTTTGGTGCAGGTTTAGATGTATTTGAGACAGAACCACCTAAGTCTGATAACCCATTACTTAAAAATGATAAAGTTTTTTTAAGTCCTCACACTGCAGCATTCACTGAAGAATGTATGATAAGAATGGGAAAAGAAACAATACAAAATATTATTGATTTTTTTGAAAAAAAATTAGACAAATCTAAAATAATTAAACTTTAACTATGCGAATAAATTTTAAAAATTTTGGTCTTTTGGAAGCTTTAGTAACTATGTCAGTCATCTATGTTGTTGGAATGCTTATATGGACAGCAAGTACCAGACCTGCGGTTGAGGCAAAAGCAAATCTGGTAAAAGAAAATCATCAAAAAGTTGTAGATTTTATAAATGGCGAAATAAATAATTGTGGAAATAATGATGAGGATAAGAAAACTATTTGGGGTGATGCCTGCAATGAAGAATGGATTTCATCAAAAATAGTAAACTATATAAATAATAATTTAAATATTGAAAATCCTTTTTCAACAGACTCAAAAGTAAAAACTGATCCAGATCCAAGAATTAAAGCTGAAGGAAAAGCAGGACAATCAGTAGAGATGGGAGTAATTTTTGTTATGTCATCAAATTTTTTATCTGAACCTGGTTCTGAATGGGTTGTGGGAACATGTTTTAAATCCCCATGTGTTGCAGCAGGTAACAACGAATTAACTTCGCTTTATAGATAATTAATTTTTGAAAACTTCAATTTTAGATTTACTCAAAGTCTCAGTTAAATATTTATAACCTATCTTTGCATACTCAAATGGATTAGCTTTTGCTGGATCTTGTTCAGCTTCTACTACCAACCAACCTGAATAATTATTCTTTTTTAAAACTTCAAATAATGGTTCGTAATCGATACAACCATCACCTGGAACAGTAAATGCACCTTCAAGAAAAGCTGCTCTAAAACTCAAATTTTCTTTTAAAGATTTTTCAAGAACATCTTTTCTTATATCTTTACAATGAACATGAAAAAGTCTCTCATTATAATTCTCTAATATTGATTTAGAGTCCCCTTTTGCAAAGAGCATATGACCTGTATCCAGAGTTAATTTAACGCTATCATGTGTATTATCTAAAAGTCTTTCTGTATCTCTTTGTGTCTCAATAATGGTGCCCATGTGATGATGATATGCTAATGGCATTCCTTGATCTTCAAGATATTTTCCCATTTCTGAAATTTTATTGCAAAATCCGTCCCATTCATCTTTTTCCATTTGAGGTCTTGTTGATAATTTTCGATTAGGATCTCCTTGAATTGATCCTGATACTTCTGCAAACACTATGCAGGGTGAATTACACTCTTTAAACAATTTTAATTGTTCTTGGATTAGTTTTTTTTCTTCCTCTACTGTATTTTTTCTTAAATTTGCTCCATACCAACCTGAGCAAAGTTGAAGATTAAACTGACTTAATTTTGGAAGTAATTCTGATGATTTTTTTGGAAATTTTCCACCAGACTCAATTCCAATGTACCCTGCTTGACTCGCTTCATCTAAACATTGTTCTAATGATGTGTCACCACCTAATTCTGGCATGTCATCGTTACTCCATGCAATTGGTGCTACTCCTAATTTTACTGACATAATAATTATTTTTAGTTAAAATATCTTTTAATACAAATTTTAAATGATTGATATAGCTTTATTTGGTCTTGGAAGAATTGGTATTATGCATGGTAAGAATTTGATGCGTAATAAAGATTTTAATCTAAAATATGTTTATGACATTGATAAAAATTTGACAAACAAATATTCAAAAATACTCAAAGCAGAGAGTGTTGATAATCCAAATATAATATTTAAAGATAAAAAAATTAGGGCTATCTTTATAGCATCAACAACAAATACTCATATTAAATTTATTTTAGAGGGAGTTAAAAATAAAAAAATAATCTTTTGTGAAAAACCATTAGATTTAAGCATAAAAAAAATAAATGCATGTAAAAAAAAAATTAAAAACTTAAATCCAAAAATTCAGCTTGGTTTCAATAGAAGATACGATCCAGGTCATAACAACCTTAGAAAACAATTATTGAATGGTAAGATTGGAAAATTAGAAAAAATTATAATTACAAGTAGAGATCCTGCACCACCTTCAATTAAATATTTAAAAGAGTCAGGTGGAATATTTAGAGATATGATGATACATGATTTTGATTTAGTGCGTTTCTATCTTGGAAAAGATGAACCCTCAAAATTAATTGCATCAGGTAGCAACATCTCAGATAAAAGATTTGATAAAATTAGAGACTTGAGTTGGCATCGTGTATGATTCAATCTAAAAATGGTGTTCAGTGCATAATTACAAACTCAAGGCATTGTAGTTTTGGATATGATCAACGTGTTGAAATATTTGGATCTAAAGGAATGATCATATCTGAAAACATAAGAGAGAACGAAACATCATTTTATTCATCAAATTCAACTTCAAACAAATCTCCTTTGCTAAATTTTTTTATTGAGAGATATAAAGATGCATATAAAAAACAATTGAATGATTTTTCAAAATTTATTAATAAAAATATTCGCCCACTTGCAGAATTTGAGGAAGGTAGACGTGCTTTAATAATGGCAAATGCTGCGAAAAAATCTCTCGGTTCTAAAAAGTTTGAAAAACTTACTTTCTAATTGAATCAACTAACACTAGAACACAACCTATCATCTTTACAACCAAATAATATTTTGATTAGATTTTGTTTTTAAAAGTTAACTTTAATTAAAGGGGAATAATGAAAACAATTAAAAACTTTATTTTAGCTTTAGTTGCATGGGCTATGATGTCTGTGTCTGCTTTAGCTGTAGATATAATTGTAGTTTCTCACGGTCAAGCTAATGACCCTTTTTGGTCAGTTGCTAAAAACGGAGTAGATGCTGGATGTAAAGATATGGGAGTATCTTGTAAATATACTGCACCTGCTACTTTTGACATGGTGGAAATGGCAAAACTAATTGACAATGCTGTATCACAAAAACCGAAAGGTATCGTGATTACATTACCAGATGCTGCTGCTTTAGGAAAATCTGTTAAAGCTGCAATTGCTGCTGGTATTCCAGTTATTTCAATGAACTCTGGTTCTGATGACTATGCATCTTTAGGAATAAGTGCTCATGTTGGTCAAACTGAGTTTGAAGCTGGTGTAGGTGGTGGACAAAAAATGAAAGCTGCCGGTGGAAAAAAAGCATTATGTGTTAACCATGAAGTTGGTAACGTTGCACTAGATAGAAGATGTGCAGGTTTCAAAAAAGGATTTGGTGGATCAGTAGATATTTTAGGTACATCAAATGACCCAACAGAAATTCAAAAAGCTGTTGCTGCGAAATTAGGTGGTGGATATGACACTATCTTAACTTTAGGTGCTGGTTTATCTGGTGAAGCAGCTCTAAAAGCTTTAGAGGCTTCTGGAAAAGTTGGTAAAGTAAGACTTGGAACATTTGATATGTCTCCAAATATGTTAAAAGCTGCTGCTGCAGGAAAAGTAGAGTTTTTAATTGACCAACAACAATACCTACAAGGTTACCTACCTATTGCTATCTTTGGACAATACATGAGATGGGGAACAATGCCAGCTGGTGTGGTAATGACTGGACCTGGATTTGTAACTCCTGACAATGCGTCTAAAGTTATAAAGTGGGCAGCTCAAGGTTATAGATAAAAAATAATTTAAAGGCCTGACTGAATATCAGTCAGGCCTTTTTTTTTGGCGTTTTTTAAATTATAGTTTTTTATGTCTGTAAAATCTCAAAGTATCGAATCTAAGAAAGAAACTGGAAAAGATGAAAGACTTAAAAAAATTTCTCCGCTAAGAGTATTATTGAATAGACCTGAGCTTGGAGCTTTAGGTGGAGCAATATTAGTATTTATATTTTTTGGAATAGTTGCTGGTGACACAGGAATGTTTAGTGCTTATGGTACACTAAATTTTTTAGATGTGTCAGCAAACTTAGGTATCATTGCGATTGCAGCTGCTATGTTAATGATTGGAGGAGAATTTGATCTTTCAATAGGATCTATGATTGGGTTCGCTGGGATATGTATAGCTATTCCAGCAATTTATTGGGGTTGGCCATTGTGGACTAGTATTATTTTTGCTTTTGCGATGGCAGTGTTAATTGGATATTTTAATGGAATAATGGTTGTAAAGTCTGGACTTCCATCTTTTATAGTTACGCTTGCAATGTTGTTTATCTTAAGAGGTGCTACTTTAGCAATTACAAGATTGATAACAGGTAGAACTCAAGTCCCAGGATTACGAGTATTAATTGAAGATGATCCAATAGCATGGATATTTGCCACTGATACTTTTCAATGGCTCTTCACCTGGCTTGGATCAATGAAGCTAATTGAATTAAGAACTGATGGAACTCCTTTAGCAACTGGCATCCCACCATCGGTAATATGGTTTATAGCTTTAACTTTATTTGCAACTTGGATACTTATGAAAACAAGATATGGAAATTGGATCTTTGCTTCAGGCGGAGACAAAGTAGGTGCAACAAATGTTGGTGTGCCTGTTGGAAGAGTTAAAATAAGTTTATTTATAGGAACTGCAGTTGCTTCAACTATATTTGCGTGTATTCAGGTTTTAGATGCCGGCTCTGCCGACACTATGAGGGGGACATTAAAAGAATTAGAAGCAATAGCTGCTGCAGTGGTAGGTGGATGTTTATTAACCGGAGGATATGGGTCAGCGATAGGAGCTGCATTAGGAGCAATAATTTTTGGTACAGTTTCTATGGGTATATTTTATACTGATGTAGATACAGATTGGTTTAAAGTATTTTTAGGAGCAATGATGTTAATTGCTGTTGTATTTAACAATTATATAAGAAAAAAAGTTACGGAGACTAAATAATGTCTGAGTATTTAGTCCAATTTAATAATATCAGTAAATTTTTTGGAAAAGTAATCGCTTTAAAAGACGTTACTATGAAATTGAAAAAAGGAGAAATCATGTGTCTTTTAGGAGATAATGGTGCTGGAAAATCAACTCTAATCAAAACATTAGCTGGTGTTCATAAACCTGATGAAGGTGAGATTATTTTTGAAGATAAAAAAATTATTTTTGACTCACCAAGAGACGCATTGGATATCGGTATAGGTACAGTTTATCAAGATTTAGCTTTAGTTTCATTGATGAGTGTTACTAGAAATTTTTTTATGGGAAGAGAGCCTCAAAAAGGTTTACCATTCTTTAGAACATTTGATATTGAAAAAGCTAATAAAATTGCTGCAGAAAGAATGGGTCAAATTGGTATTGATGTTAGAGATCCTTCTCAAGCAGTTGGGACAATGTCTGGCGGTGAAAGACAATGCTTGGCAATTTCAAGAGCAATATATTTTGGCGCAAAAGTTTTAGTTTTAGATGAACCAACTTCTGCACTAGGAGTTCATCAAGCCTCTATGGTTTTAAAATATATAGTTAAAGCAGCCTCTCAAGGTTTAGCTGTAATATTGATTACACATAATGTTCATCATGCCTATCCAGTTGGAAATAGTTTTACAGTTTTAAATAGAGGTAGAAGCATGGGTACATTTAAAAAAGATGATATTTCAAGAGAAAAACTTCTAAGTATGATGGCTGGCGGTGAAGAATTAAATAAACTAGAAGTTGAATTAAAAGAAATGGATAGAATTGCTAGTAATTAATTTATTAATCATACTAGGAATTCCCAAAATACATATCTCGTCACAATTAAATTTGTTATAATTTTTTTTAAAAAAGGAGGGGTTAATTATGAAAGCATATATAATGGGAAATTATACTGCAAAAGCTTTTCAAGGATTTCTTAAAGATCCAGCAAGTGATAGAAAAGCTGTTGTTAAACAACTTACTGAAGCCATGGGTGGAAAAATGCACAGCATGGATATTGTAAGAGGATCTTTTGACTTCATAGTTGTTACAGATGTACCAAGCTTTGATGATTTTGCTGCTATTAAATTAGTTGTTGAAGCTTCTGGTGCAGTTGAAAACTTAACAATGTTAGAGGCTATTGATTTTGGTAAAGCTACAGCAAAAGCAAGTAAAATTGGTTACAAAGCACCAGGACAATAAAAAATTTTTTTTAACTTCCAGCTATTAGCTGGGAGTTAAAATATTTTTATTTATTTGCGACACTAACTACGTATTTTGAAACAATATCTATTTCTTCTTTAGTTAAAATTTCATCTTCGCCAAAAGCAGGCATTACTCCAAGCCCATAAGTAACCATTTCTGTAACCGACTCTACTGTCATTGTAACTGTATCTAAGTTTGGTCCAATATTTCCTTCAGACCCTGCTGCTTTTAAAACATGACAAGCTGCACAAGCGGCTGTTTCATTAAATATCTCCAAACCTTTTTTCATCATTGCTTCATCAGAAAATGATTTGAAATTACTGAATAGTGATAAGAAAAATACAATTAATAAAAACTTTAAAATTTTCATTAATGAATTCTAAAACTTTTTATAATTTTATACTACAGTAATATTTACGCTATGATCTTTCCAACCATTGTGAGCATAGCCTCTTCTGTTTTCCATTCTCAATTCTGGTTGTTTATCAGAACCATTAGAAGCTAAACTTGCGATATTATATGTTCCAGAGCTCAAAGTTGTCTCTAGAACAAACTGTCTCCAAGCAAACTTACCAAGGTTTGGTCCAATAAATTTCGCTTTTTTCCAGCTACTTCCGCCATCGACTGATACCTTGACACTTCTTACTTTTTTAGTTCCGCCCATAGCAACACCTACTATTTGAACTTTTCCAGCTTTCACAGTCCCAGTTTCATCAGTTGGTCTTGTTATCCAAGATTTTACCGGCATTTCCCAACAAGATGGATATTGAGATCCTTTTTTTCCAATTGGAGAAATTCTATAACTTTTCTTCATATACTTTACAGAAGACTCGCTTGTTGTAAAAGCTACTTTACCAAGATGCTTCACGTTATTAATTCCAAAATATCCAGGAGTTACCATTCTTAATGGTCCACCATGTGCATTTGGTAATGGAACACCATTCATTTCCCAAGCAAGCATAGCATCTTTAAAAACTTTTTTGGGCACAGACCTTTCAATCATTGCTTTTTTAGGGTCTAGACCTGTAGGAACATGGTCGACACCTGCTGATGTCATATAAACTGCATCACCATTAATTCCACCACAGGCTTCAACAACTGTTTTCATTGGTACTCCTGTCCAAAGAACACATGCAGCTGCACCTGTTTTCCATTGCGAGCCTCTTGGCTTATGTTTGAAAAATCCCCTTCCATTTCCTGAACATTGCAAAATTGTAGCCATTGTTTCGTGGCCTAATTTTTGAAGTTGAGCTATTGTGAAAGTTTTTGGATTTTTCACACCTTCTATTGAAACTTTCCAATCCATTCTATTACCAATTTGTTCATCAGTCATAGTTGGCATATTATTTCTAATATAAATATTTCTGTTTGGAGTGATAAGACTTTCTCCAATAGCACTTCTGTGAGTTTCAATACCTTTGTCAGAATGAACTATTAATGCATCTCTATCTTTCCAACTAATAAAATCTGGTAAACCTTTTTCACCTTTTGTGTGATTTGCATTAGCTATTGTAATTGGAACGACAGACGCTGTTGCAGCTATTCCAGCTAATGTAGCAGTTCCAGTTAAAAAATTTCTTCTAGATAAATTTAATTTTTTTATTCTTTTTT
>CACGWH010000002.1 GCA_902576765.1 uncultured Pelagibacteraceae bacterium | reverse complement strand
GTTTTGTCTGAAGTTGGAATGTTACCAGCAAAATTGATGGGCCTTAATCCTAAAAAATTTAGACAGTTTGATAATCTTATTAAAGATAGAAAATTTCTTAATTTATTAATTCATAATACTGGTGGAATTTTATTTTTTGCGAAAAATAAGAAATTCAATTCAATAATAATAAATTATGACAAAAAATCTGACTTTTTTTTTCAATGGTACCAACAGCTAGTTGCCGAAAGTCTTGGTAAAAAAGGAAAGGGAATCTTACCAATTATTTCAACAATGCCAAAAGATAATCATAGTGTGATGCAACTATATTTAGATGGGTTTAAAAATAATTTTTATACTTTTTTTTCGTGTAAAGAAAAAATTTCAAACAGATTAGAAAAAAAAAATTTATTGTTAAGTCACAAATATTTAGGCAAATATACACTTAATGAAATAATTTTAAGACAAAAAAAAGCAACTGAAAATGTTTTTTCAAAAAAGAATATTCCATTTAGAAGTTTTGAGGTTAAAAAAAGAAATGAAAAAACTTTAGGTGAATTATTTTGTTATTTTATTTTTGAAACAATCTTACTAGGGAGAGCACTTAATATAAATCCTTTCGACCAACCATCTGTAGAATTGATTAAAACAGAGACAAAAAAACAATTTAAAGTTTAAAATTTGCAAAATAATATTTTGGAAATACCATATTTTTTTTCCTCTACAATATTTAATTCTGGAAATAATTCGTTTTCCTTAAGATTTCGGTGAATGATAATAATTCCCTTTTTATCTAAAATTTCAGCTTCTTTAATTTTAGTTAATATAAGAGAAATATTTTTTTCTTTAAATGGTGGATCTAAAAAAATTATATTAATTTTTTTTTTTAAAGTTTTAAAATTAAAATCATTGAAAATGTCTGCATCAATTATTTTACATTTCTCTTCAAGTTTAAAATTTTTAACATTCTTTTTTAAAATTAATAAAGAAACTAGGTAATTTTCAACAAATATTACATTATTAGCTTCCCTAGATAGTGCTTCAAGACCAAATGAACCTACCCCAGAGAATAAATCCAGTACATTGGAATTTTTTAAATTTAAATCAAATTTTTTTGAATGATTAATAATATTAAAAATTGACTCTTTTACTAAATCTTTTAAAGGTCGTGTTTTCTTGTCAGTTGGTTCTAAGATTTTTCTACCTTTAAATTGACCTGCAATAATTCTCATAGGTCTATAACTTTGTATCCAATATCTTTTCTAAAAAACCCGTGATCCCAATTTAAAATTTTTAGGTTATTAAAAATTTTCTCTCTAGCACTTAAGAAGCTACTTGATAACGATACAAAATTTAAGACTCTTCCCCCTATAGCTAAAATTTGATTATCTTTTGAAACAGTGCCTGCATGAAAACATAAATTTTTGTTATCTAAATTAATTTTATCTAAATTATTAATTAAAATATTCTTTTTATATTCATCAGGATAACCATTAGAACAGACAACTACACATATGCTTTTTTCATTACTCCATTCAATATCAATTTTATCCAATGTCTTATTTGTACATGATAATAAAATATCTAAAAGTTGAGTTTCCAATTTAGGTAAAATAGTTTGACATTCGGGATCTCCCATTCTCACGTTGTATTCAATCAAATAAGGCTCATTATTTTTAATCATTAGCCCAGCATAAAGAAATCCCACATATTCTATTTTTCTATCTTTAAGACCTTGAAGAGTTGGATTAATAATTTTTTCAATAATCTTTTTTTCTAATGGATCATTTATTAATCTAGATGGTGAGTACGCTCCCATCCCTCCAGTATTTTTACCTTTATCACCTTCAAAGACTCTTTTATGGTCCTGCGCAGTTTCAAATTTTTTGATTGTTTTGCCATCAGTGATGATAAAAAAACTCATTTCCTCTCCATCTAGAAATTCCTCGATTAATACGTTTTTTGCTAAACCAAATTTTCCATTAAATATTTCTTTGACTGCTTGAACTGCATTACTAATATTCTCACAAATATAAACTCCTTTTCCAGCGGCCAATCCATCTGCTTTAATTACTATTGGATAATTAGATTTTTCTAAAAATATTTTAGCCTCTGATGGATTTTGAAAAATTCCAAAATTAGCTGTTGGAATGTTAAATTCTTTACAAAGATTTTTAGTAAAAATTTTTGATCCTTCAAGTTGTGAAGCTGCTTTGTTAGGCCCAAATACTTTAACTTTTGTATCTTTCAAAAAATCTACTAATCCATCAACCAATGGTTTTTCTGGTCCAATAATTAGAAATTCAATATTTTTTTCAATAATCAAATTTTTAATTTGATCAAAGTCTTTTAAATCAATGTCTATATTTATTGCTATTTCTTTAGTTCCTGCGTTACCAGGTATGCAGTAAATTGTATTTACTTTTTTGGAATTTTTTAAACTATGGCTAATTGCATGCTCACGACCGCCACTTCCTATTATTCCAACATTCATGTATAGATATATAAACTAAAAATGTACAAAAAATTAGCTAAAATAAAATATTTACCAAATAATTTCCAAATTTTAGAAAAAGGTGATCATGTGATATGTGCAGTCTCTGGTAAGCAAATTAAACTTGAAGACTTGCAATACTGGAATGTTGATCTTCAAGAGCCTTACTTCTCATATGTTGAGGCTGCAAAAAAAAGAGAAACTCAATAATTTTACTTCCAACGATTATGTGACCATATCCATTTAGAAGGATTCTTTTTTATTATTTTTTCGAGCCATTTATTGAGTTCAAGCGTAATTTCATCAATCGATACGTTTTCTTTAAATTCAAAAGGCTCAAAGATTTGTATTTTAAAGTCAATATCATTAATTCTAACGATATCAATTGGAATAACTTTACAATTAAATTTTTTAACAAATTGTCCTGGTATAGTAGTTGTATAAGCCTCTTTATTAAAAAACTTAATTTTAGATCCCTCACTTACTCTTTGATCAATCATTAAAGCAACAGAATAACCTTCATTGAATAATTTCAAGGAGTCTCGTAATCCAACTCGTCCTTTTTTAATTTGTTTTTGACAAATATATTTTTTTCTGAGTCTTTCCATAATTAAATTCATAAAGATATTGTTAAGTGGACGATAAACTGCTGAAAGTTTAATTCCAGATTTTTCAAGATACATTGCCATCAATTCAAAATTATCAAAGTGACCAGAAACAAATATTACACTTTCATTATTTTCTTTAAGTTTATTTAGAATATCAGTTCCATTTATTTGAATATTTCCTTTTTGATTCTTTCTAAGATCATTCAAAAAAATATATTCTGCAAATACTTTTCCATAATAATTCCACATTTCTGATATATGTTCTTTTATCTCGATGTTTGTTAAATTAGGGAACGCAATTTTTAAATTATTCTCAATTTTTTTTTGCGATCTAAAAAATTTGCCAAAAAATAAAAAAATTTTTCCAGATATAAATGATGATTTTTTTAATCCAATTATCTTAAATATAAAAAAAAAGAAAATTATAATTATCGTTTCAATTAGATACCTTAAAAATTTAAATACTTTCATATAACTTTTTTATTTTATCATTTATCTCGTCTAATTGATCTATTTTCAGACTGATCTTAAAACAATTTATTTCTTTTTGAAAATTTTCTCCTATACGCATATAATCTTTTTCTGTCGTTAATATTTCTGCATTCAAAGATTTTGCTAACTCAAGAATCTTTTTAATATCTCTTTTTGAATAACTATAATGATCTGGGTATTCTAAATCTTTCACAATTTTAAACTTATTTTGAGTGAGCATTTCTAAAAAAGTATTATGGTTTCCTATACCAGAAAAAACTAGATAGGTTTTCTCTAAGTTAAAATTATTTAAATTAATTGGTTGATAAGAGGAATTAAATAAATTCAATTTTCCAAAGTTTTCAGAAAAAAAATTCTTTATTGATAATTGATTATTTTGATTACCGCTTATTAAAACATTTTTATATTTTGTTAAATTATCTAAACTTTCTCTCAATGGGCCAGAGGGAATTATTCTTTTGTTACCAAACATATTTTTTTCATTAAAACAAACAAATGAAATATCATAAAGAATACTTTTATCTTGAAGACCATCATCAAAGATTGCAATTTTAAATCCATTTTTAGCCGCTTCATCCAGAGCTTTTGATCTAGATTTGTTGATAAAAGTTTTACCGAATTTTTCTAATAATTTTTGTTCATCTATTTGATCTGAATAAAATTTTTTAATAAAACAAGCTTTTATTTGCATTTTATCGCAAAGCTTCATTAATTCAATTGAGAATGAAGTTTTGCCTGTACCACCAATATAAATGTTGCCTACACAAATTGTTTTGATGCTATTTATTTTTTTTATATTTTTATTTGGTTGAAATTTTAAAACTAATTCATAAAATTTTGAAATTGGAAATAAAAAATTTGATAAAAAGTTTGGTTTTTTATAATCCCAAAATTTAGGTTTTTTTAATTTCATTTACAAAGATTTGATTAATTTCTAACACACTTTTTTTTAGTATATTTTTTCCAATTTTTTTTAGATCAATTGTTTTTGTCTTTTTTTTTGTTAATAATTTATGAGAAATAGCTCTTAATTGATTTTGATTATTTATCTTAAAAGCCAATTTCTTTTCCTTAAAAAATTTAAAAATATCTTTAAAATTTCTTACATTTGGTCCATGAACGATACTCAAACCATATCTAGCTGGCTCTATAGGATTTTGACCACCATGGTTGACTATAGAACCTCCTATAAAAATCATTTTAGCTATTTTAAAAAATTTTTTTGTTTCTCCATACGTGTCAACTAAGTAAATATCTGTATTAAAATCAATCTTTCGTTTTGATGATCTAGTTATTGTATTTAAACCCATAGTTGTCAAATCATCCTTTATTTCAGAAACTCTATTAATATGTCTTGGAATTATTATTGTTAACAAGTTTTTAAATTTTTTACTTAAGTCCAAGTGTGTTTTGCCCACAAGTACTTCTTCACTCGGGTGAGTGCTTGATGCTACCAAAATCAATCTTTTTTTAAGTTTTAATAAAAAAGATTTTGTTAATGTTTCTTTGTTGGAGTCTTGATCGTCAGTAAACTTTAAATTACCAATATTCTTAATTTTTTTTACATTTAATCTTTTTAAATATTTCATTGTTTCTGTGTTTGTAGGATATGCAATATTAATTTTTGAAAATGTATCGTTTGAAAAATTTTTAAAAAAACTCCACTTGGTAAATGATTTATTAGTAATTCTTGCATTCATTAATAAAAGAGGAATTGAATTTTTCTTGATTTCTCTGAACATGCAGGGCCATATCTCTGAGTCTATAAATATTGCAATCTTAGGTTTCCAATAATTGATAAATTTTGATGTAAAATAAAAATAGTCAATGGGAAAAAATTGATGAATAGTTTTTTTAAATTTGAAATTTTCAAAAATTTTTGATGAGCTAAGAGTAGATGTAGTAATTAAAATATTTTTGATATCTTTTCTTTTTTCCAATTCTTTAACTAAAGGAACAATACTTAAAAACTCACCAACACTTGCAGCATGAAACCATATTAGATTACCTGGTTTTCTTTTTTTTAAATTTATTGTAAATTTTTCTAAAAATCTTTTTTTATCTTCTTTATTCTTTAATAATCTAATTAGTATAATTAAAGGAGAGAATAATATTACAATTAAAAATAAAATTTGATAAAAAAAAAACATTATTCTTTTCTAATTTGTTTATCATAAAAATTTTTATACTGTTTAGAATTTTGCAATAATTCCTCATGTTTTCCTGATGATAATATTTTACCATTCTCTACGACGAATATTTTATTTGCATTAAGAACAGTTGAGAGTCTGTGAGCTATTACAACAGTAGTTTTATTTTTAGTAAGGATATCAATTGCAGATCTAATTTTTTCCTCTGTCTCAGAGTCTAAAGAGGAAGTTGCTTCATCTAGTAAAATAATTTGGCTTTTTTTTAACATAGCTCTTGCTATTGATATTCGCTGTTTTTCACCACCTGATAACCTGATACCATTTTCACCAATTATAGTGTCATATTTTTGGGGAAGTTCTTTAATGAATTCATCGCAATAAGAAAGTTTAGCTGCCTCAATTATTTCATTTTCAGAAGCATCGAGATTTGCATAAGCAATATTATTTTTAATTGTATCGTCAAATAAAGTTGTGTCTTGGCTTACTAATGAAATTTTATCTCTTAAGGATTTTATTTTAACATTGTAAATAGATTGATCATCAATCTCAATATCTCCAGATTTTGCATTATAAAATCTTGGTATCAAATTCATTATTGTAGACTTTCCAGAACCACTTAGACCTACTAAAGCAGACATCTTTCCTCCCTCAATATCTAAATTTATTCCATTTAAAACGATTGGATTGTTTTCATCATATTCAAAAAAAACATCTTTAAATTTTACATTAGCATTATTAATTTTAAGTTCAGTTGCATCATTTTTATCTTTAACTTCATTTTTGTTGTCTATAATTGGCAATATTCTAGATGCTGCTGATAATCCTTGACTAATAGACATGTTTACAGTCGCTAGAGATCTTACAGGCTGATAAGCGAGCATCATTGCAGCTAAAAATGAAAAAAAATTATTTATATCTATTTCATTTTTAATGATTAATTTTCCTGAGTAAAAAATCAAAATAGCAATCATTATACCTGTGAATGTTTCCATTACTGGTGATACACGAACATAAACAGTTCTAATTTTTGCATTTTTATTTTTTAAAATTTCTAAGTGTTCATCTGAACGTTTAATTTCATATTTTTCTTTTTGAAATATTTTTATCAATTTGTGGTTCTTAAATATTTCGATTAAATAAGAATTTAAAAAACCAGATCTTTCTTGAGCTTCGGTTGCTACTTTTCCAACTCTTTTTCCTAAACTTTTTGCTGCAGTGCTTGCAAGTGGTATCATAATTATTGCAATTAAAGATAATTTCCAATTTTGGTAAAACATCACAATTAAAAGCCCCATCAAAGTTAAAGTATCTTTAAAAATTGCTAAAATAGCATCACTTAGCATATTTGTAATATGAGTGACATCGTAAGTGAGATTTGAAATAAATTTCCCAGAATGTTTAGCATCTATTAGTTTGGTATCAGCTTTAATCAATGATGAAACCATGTCAAATTGTAGAAGTTTTTTTATCTCTTCACCCACGCTAATCATGGTAGCTTTAGCCAAATAAAGTGAAATTCCTTTAGCTGAAAATGTGATTACAATTAGAGCAGGAATCAAAAATATAAGTTTTTCATCTTTATCAATAAATATTTTTTTGATAGCTGGATCTAGCAGCCAAGCAATTGATGAGGTCGCACCGGCTACCATGATTGAAAAAAATGCTGCTAAAAAAATTTTTCCTAAAAAGTTTTTTGAATAATCGTGGTATAATCTTTTTATTATTTCACTAGATTTCATAAATTTATTTTTCCTAAGAAAATAAAAATTAAAACCAACAAACCAAAAGAGTTATTACTCTTAAATAATTTCAAACAATTATTTACATTATTAGAATCAAACAATCTAATTTGGTAAATAAATAAATGTGCAATCATAAAAAAGGCACCAACATAAAATATATAATTAAAATCCATCAATTGACCCAAAATTAAATATGATAAAGTTGTGATAAAGTAACATGCAAAAAGTAGTTTTTTTGGGTTATTCTTAAATTTTATTGATGTAGATTTTACTCCTATAATTTCATCATCAGTGATGTCTTGGTATCCATATATTGTGTCGTATCCAAGTGTCCAAAATATGGCTCCAAGATACATAATAAGAGGAATGATTGAAATTTCATTTTCAATCGAAGTCCAACCTAAAATTAAACCATAATTAAATGTTATACCTAAAAATAACTGTGGCCAGTAAGTGAATCTTTTCATTAATGGATAGGTAAATGCTAGAGGCATTGAACACAAAGCTAATATTATTGTTAGTTTATTAAAATTAATCAATACAAATAAAGCAAACAAGCATAAAGTTGAGGCATATATCAAACCAAGCTTAATTGAAATTTTACCAGACGCGATTGGTCTATTCTTTGTTCTTGAGACTTTTTTATCAAATTCTTTGTCCACAATATCATTAACGATACATCCTGCAGATCTCATTAACACCGAACCTAAAAAAAATAAAAGAAGATAGAAGAAATATAAGTTATAGTCTGAATTGAAGTCGAAAGCTAAAGTTAGACCCCATGCACAAGGCCAAAATAGCAACATGTATCCTATAGGTCTTTTTAATCTAGTAAGCTCTAAAAATAATTTTATTTGATGCATAAAATTTACTTGTAAATAACAAAGGCAAGATTGATAATCAAACTGATTCGTATGAATATAGATTACACAGTTACAGCTTTAATGTTTCCAGCCATTCCTTTGATAATGGGAGTGTATAGTAATAGGTTTCATTCTTTAAGTGCATTAATAAGAGAATTGCATGACGAGCATGTTTATGAAAAGCATGTACCTCCCGAATGGAAAAAACAATTTATTAATTTAAGTGGTAGAATAACACTACTTAGATGGTCAATAATGTTTGGGGCCTTTGGTTTTTTGTTTAATATGCTTACAGTTTTAGGTCTTTATTTAAATGAAATTTTTATAGCCAGAGTAATTTTTGGATCATGTTGTTTATCAATGATGATTTCTATACTTTTTTTCATAAGAGAAATTCATATTTCAACTAATGCACTTAGATTGCACATGTCAGACATGGATGTAAAAGTAGATTAAGGAATTATTACAGCCGGACCTAAAATTTTTCTGTTTTCTAAATCTTGATGAGCTTTTACTATTTCATTTAATGAATACTTCTTGAAAATTTTAAGATTAAATTTTTTTGTTTTATACATTTCAAAAACTTTTTTTGCAGCTTCATCTAATTCTTCTTTAGTTGACGTATAATGAGCAATACTGGGTCTAGTTAAATATAAACCTTTTGGGGCAAGCGATTTTGTTACGTTACATGGATCTAATGGACCTGAGGCATTACCAAAAGAAACCATCATACCTCTTACTTTAAGACAATCAATCGAACCGTCAAATGTTTTTTTTCCAACACCGTCGTAAACCACAGGAACCCCAACGCCCTTAGTTATCTCCTTAACCTTTTCTGCAAAATTTTCTTTAGTATAATTTATGACATGATCACAACCATTTGCTTTCGCAATTTCAATTTTTTCATCTGATCCAACTGTTCCAATAACTGTACATCCTAAACTTTTAGCCCACTGACAAAAAATTTGTCCAACACCCCCAGCAGCTGCATGAAATAATATAGTTTCCCCAGACTTAACCGGATACGTTTTATGTAGAAGATAAAAAACAGTAAACCCTTTAGTCATTAAAGTGACTACATTTTCTAATTCTATTTCATTTGGAACTTTGATTAGTTTTTTTGTTGGAAAAATTCTGTGAGTTGCATAAGATCCAATTGGCATAGCAGCGTAAGCAACTCTATCGCCAACTTCAAAATCTCTTACATTCGGGCCAATTTTTTCAATTATACCAGCTCCTTCAATTCCAATATTTGATGGTAGCTCAACAGGGTAAAGACCTGACCTATGGTACGTATCTATGTAATTAAGACCAATAGCCTTGTTTTTAATTAAAACTTCATCAGAATTTGGATCATCTAATTTAATATCTTTAAGCTCTAAAACTTCTGGACCACCATTTTTAGATATTTTAACAGCTTTCATTTTACAAATGTACCACTATGATAATCTTCAACAGCTTGTAAGATTTCTGCTTTGGTATTCATTACAAAAGGACCACCCCTTGCAATTACTTCATTAATAGGTTTACCAGATATTACTAAAAATTTTGCTTTTGATTTTGCCTTTACTTTTAATCCTTCACCTTTAGTTAGCAGTATTAAAGTACTATCCTTTACATTGTCATGTTTTTTACTGCCAATTTCTATCTCACCGTTAATTAAATAAACAAAAGTATTGTGTGAGGAAGGTATTTTAAATTTGAATTCTTTATCTTTATTCAATTCAACATCAAAATAAACAGGTTCAATGTTATGTCCTTTAACTGGACCTTCTGCATTTTCAAATTTACCAGCTATGACTTTAATTTGTTTTTCTTCATCTTTATGAACACTCATTTTATTTGCATCAATATAAATATACTCAGGTTTGCTCATTTTTAATTTAGCAGGCATATTAATCCATAGTTGAAAACCATGAAGTTTACCTTCTTTCATTGCGGGCATTTCCGAATGAATAATACCACTTCCCGTTTTCATCCATTGAACATCTCCAGCAGTCATTCTGCCTTCACCTCCAGTACTATCTTTATGTTCAAAATCACCTGCAAGCATGTAAGTAACTGTTTCAATACCTCTATGAGGATGAGGAGGAAAACCTGCAATATAATCTTCGCTGTTTTCTGAGCCAAATTCATCTAGCATTAAAAATGGATCAAAGTAATTAGGTTCTAAACCAATACTTCTTTTTAATTTTACACCTGCACCATCAGAGGCGGGTATAGGATCTATAATTTGTTTTACTTCAATATTTTTCATTGCTGTGAAATTAATTATTATAGTGATTAATTCAAGATTACTTTTTATCTAAACAATAGCCTTTAGCACCATTTACTACTAAAAATAAAAAACCACCTGCTAAAGCAATGTTTTTAAAGAAAGCAGTAAGTTGCATTTGATCACTAAAATCATTATGAAATATTATTGCAGTAGCAATGCAAAATAAGCTCAAACTGGCTGCAGCAATTCTAGTTTGATAACCAATAATAATTAAAATTGGTCCAACAATTTCAAGAATTATTGCTGGAATAATCAAAATACCAGGTAAACCAAAGCTTTCCATCCAACCAACAGTTCCTTCATAATTATTAATTTTAAAAATACCATTTAAAAGAAATAAAATTGAAATTAATATTCTTGCAATTAAATCAAAAATTTTTGTCATAATTATTATCCACACCTATTACATCTGACTGTAGCAAACATTTCGTCCCAATCAGATTCTTTTTCTTCCAAGTAATCTAACAAACATCTTAAAGCTTTTGATTTATCTGGGAGGTCGTATTTATCTACAATTTGTTCTAACAGTTTTTCTGAATCTGAATAAATTTCGAAAGACATATCTATTTTTTCACTCATATATTTTTCCTTTAAAGTTTTATTATGTCTCCTTAATTATTATTTATATATTAAAATTTACTTAATAATCCAGATAAATCTTTTATTTCAAATTTAGGCTTAAAGTCTAGATTATCAAAAATATTATTATTCCTATTTACCCAAACTGATTGATAGCCATAGTTTCCTCCACCTGAGACATCCCATGTGTTTGCACTTAAGAAGGCAACTTCATTTTTTTCAATTTTATATTTTTTTATGGGTATGTCATAAACTTTAGAACTTGGTTTATAAATCCCTACCTCTTCAATTGAAAAAATATCATCAAAAAAATTTTCTAAGTTATTACTTTTAACTAACTTATTGAGTAAGGATGGGGTTCCATTAGAAAGAATAGCTAGCTTAAATTTTTTTTCTTTGAGAGTTTTTAATGTTTCATGAACTTCTTTAAAAGGAGAAAGAACTTTATAAAGATTTAGTAGCTCATCTCTCATGGAAGAGTGAATTTGAAAAGATTTCATAGACTTATCTAAGCTATCTTCTGTAATTTTCCAAAAATCTTTATGTCTACCCATTAAACTTCGAAGCCAAGTGTATTCTAACTGAGTAATTCTCCAGAAATTTGCAAAAGGCTCCCATTTATCTCCAATTTTATCTTTACATTTTTCAGCAGCAGAATTGACATCAAACAATGTGCCGTAAGCATCAAAAATTATTGCTTTAATATTTTTCATAAATTAACTTAACACAAATGAGTAATATTAGATTATTTTTTTCAAATACATTATCAGCAAATATGACTGAAAAATTAGATAAGCCTCAATCACATTATTTAATAAAAGTGATGAGAATTAAAAGGAATGACTCTTTTTCTTTGTTTAATAGTTATGGAGAATGGGAAGCAAAGGTTTTGGGAGTATTAAATGGGATTGTTCAATTTAAGATAATAAAACAAATAAGACGCAAAGAAAATTCAAAAGAAATCTGGTTAGCATTCTCTCCAATCAAGTCAAACTATCAAAATTTTATGATACAAAAAGCTACTGAATTAGGAGTAACAAAGTTTTTACCAATCATTTTTAATAGAACAATTGT
Organism: uncultured Pelagibacteraceae bacterium; assembly: GCA_902576765.1. Classification (GTDB taxonomy): domain Bacteria; phylum Pseudomonadota; class Alphaproteobacteria; order Pelagibacterales; family Pelagibacteraceae; genus Pelagibacter. The sequence continues at coordinate 76,652 of CACGWH010000002.1, read as the reverse complement.
TAGAAAGATTAATAAAGAACGGTTAGAAAAAATAGTTATCGAAGCAAGTGAACAATCAAATCGTCTTAATGTACCTCCCATTGAGAAGGCTCAAAATTTAAAAAATTTTTTAAAATTAAATTCAATGGATTTAATTTTTACTGATTTGAATTCAGATAATAAAAAAATTGATAAATCAAAGTTAACAAATAAACCTATTTGTATTATAATAGGACCAGAAGGCGATTTTTCAGAGACTGAGAGAGAAGAGATTCTCTCTTTTAAGAATGTTCAGGCTCTAAAAATTAATGAGAATATTTTAAGATCAGAAACAGCAGTGATATCAGCTATTTCAATCTTAAATTATGTGATTAATTGATAAATTGTCGCGAAAACTAAAGTGTAATTTTTATAAAAGAGCTTTATATAGCTATTAAAAATGAAAAATTTTTTATACATATTTTCAAGTATTTTTGTATCTCAAAGTGCATATGCAAATCAGCCAGTTGATTGGCAACTTGGTTTTCAAAAAGCAGCTTCAGAGTCCATGCGAGATATAGTTGCATTCCACGATAATCTTTTATTGCCAATAATAATTGCCATAAGTGTATTTGTTTTATTTTTAATGCTCTATGCTTGTGTGAGATTTAGAGCTTCAGCTAATCCCAATCCTTCCAAAAGAACACACAATGTAACTGTAGAAGTTTTATGGACTTTAATTCCATGTTTAATCCTGATTGTGATGGCAGTTCCATCATTTAAAATATTATATAAACAAGATGCAATTCCAAAAGCAGATTTGACAATTAAGGCTATAGGTTACCAATGGTATTGGGGATATGAATATCCGGATGAGAATTTAGTGTTCGACTCTTATATGATTGAAGAGAAAGACTTAAAAGCTGATCAACCTAGATTACTTGCAGTAGACAATGAAGTTGTAGTTCCAGTAGGAAAAGTTGTAAAAGTTTTAATTACTGCTAACGATGTTTTGCACGCTTGGGCTTTACCTTCATTTGGAGTTAAAAGAGATGCAGTGCCAGGAAGAATTAACGAAACATGGTTTAAAGCAGAAAAAGTTGGAACTTACTATGGGCAATGTTCTGAACTTTGTGGTATAAAACATGCTTTTATGCCAATAGCAGTTAAAGTTGTAAGTGAAGACGAATACCAAGAATGGCTGTCTGAGGCACGAGTAAAATTTGCAAAAGAAGAAATTGATAATGATAAACTTAAATTAGCGAGTAGATAAATTATGTATACGCAAACTTCAACACACGACGATCATCATACCCCTAGAGGTTGGAAACGTTGGGCATATTCTACAAACCATAAAGATATAGGTACAATGTACTTAATTTTTGCAATTGTCGCAGGAGTTATCGGTACTGCATTTTCAGTTTTAATGAGAATGGAATTAATGCATCCAGGTGATGGAATTTTAGGTGGCAATTATCATCTCTATAACGTTCTTGTAACTGGTCATGGTTTGATAATGATTTTTTTCATGGTCATGCCAGCAATGATTGGTGGTTTTGGTAACTGGTTTGTTCCAATTATGATCGGTGCTCCTGATATGGCATTTCCAAGAATGAATAATATTTCTTTTTGGTTATTACCGGTATCTTTAACTTTATTAATTTTATCTATATTTGCTGATGGCCCTCCAGGTCAAACTGGTGTTGGTGGTGGTTGGACTATTTATCCCCCATTATCGTCAAAAGCAGGTCAGCCAGGACCAGCAATGGATTTAGCAATTTTAAGTTTACACTTAGCGGGTGCCTCATCAATTTTAGGTGCTGTTAACTTTATTACTACAATTCTAAACATGAGAACTCCTGGAATGACACTACATAAAATGCCATTATTTGCTTGGTCAATCCTAGTCACCGCATTTTTATTATTGTTATCTTTACCAGTTTTAGCTGGAGCTATTACTATGTTATTGACTGATAGAAATTTTGGAACTGCTTTCTTTGAGGCACAAACCGGAGGAGATCCTGTTCTATTTCAACATTTATTTTGGTTCTTCGGTCATCCAGAGGTCTATATTTTAATTTTACCAGGCTTTGGAATGATAAGTCATATTGTTTCAACATTTTCTAGAAAACCTGTTTTTGGTTATTTAGGTATGGCATACGCAATGGTAGCAATTGGAATAGTTGGATTTGTTGTATGGGCTCACCATATGTATACTGTTGGATTAAGTACAGATACCAAAGCTTATTTTTTAGCAGCTACAATGATTATAGCGGTGCCAACAGGAATTAAAATTTTCTCGTGGATAGCAACTATGTGGGGCGGATCGATTTCATTTAAAACTCCCATGATGTGGGCACTAGGTTTTATATTTATGTTTACCGTTGGTGGTGTAACAGGTGTTGTTTTAGCAAATGCAGGAGTTGATACTGCAATGCATGATACTTATTATGTTGTAGCTCACTTTCATTATGTGTTATCACTTGGAGCGGTCTTTGCAATTTTTGCAGGTTTTTACTACTGGTTTTCAAAAATGTCAGGTTATGAATATTCTGAATGGATGGGTCAGCTACATTTTTGGCTTACATTTATAGGTGTAAATTTAATTTTCTTCCCTCAGCATTTTTTAGGTTTAGCGGGGATGCCTAGAAGATATGCAGATTATCCAGATGCTTTTGCAGGGTGGAATTATATATCTTCGATTGGTTCTTATATTGCAGTAGCAGGACTCGCTGTGTTTTTTGTAAATCTTATATATGCTTTTGCAAAAAAGAAAGCAGCAGCACAAAATCCGTGGGGAGAGGGTGCAACAACACTGGAGTGGACAGTGCCATCTCCACCAAACTTTCATACTTTTGAAGAGTTACCAAAGTTTGAAGATGACCAAGATACACAGAAATCACATAGCTAAAAAAAGAGCTGATAAAACAAATGAGTAACTATAGGCTAAAAAAAAGAAGTTTAAGCCAAGAGGACCTATTTAACTTTTCAGAGCTTTTCAAATTAATGAAGCCAAGAGTAATCTCTTTGGTAATCTTTACTTGTGCAGTAGGTCTATTAACAGCTCCAAATCTTGTTTCAACAAAAGATGCAATTATTGGTATTTTGTTGGTTTCATTAGGTGCTGGAGCTGCAGGCGCATTAAACATGTGGTATGAGTCTGATCTTGATGCTTTAATGACCAGAACTTGTTTACGACCAATTCCAACAGGAAAAGTTAATAGGAATCAGGCACTAATTTTTGGCGTTACATTATCAATCATTTCAGTTTTAGCATTAGATTATTTTACAAATAGAGTTTCAGCATCAATATTACTTTTAACAATTTTGTTTTACGTCTTTGTTTACACAATTTGGCTAAAAAGAAGAACACCACAAAATATTGTTATTGGCGGAGCAGCTGGTGCTTTTCCTCCAGTAATTGGATGGACAATCGCGACAGGCTCTATATCGATTGAGCCGCTTGCATTTTTTTTAATAATATTTTTTTGGACACCATCACATTTTTGGGCATTAAGCTTATATAAGTCTGATGATTATAAAAAAGCTAACATACCTATGCTTCCACTTACTAATGGAGTGGAAAGTACTAAAATCAATATTTTTGTTTATTCATTATTAATGTTACCTGTTATAATATTTCCATATCTCATTAATTTTGTTGGATTAGTGTTTTTAATTCCATCACTATTGCTAACTTTTTATTATAATTTTTTGTGTTATGAGCTTTATAATTATAAAAAGAATAAATTTGACCCCAAAAAAGCCAAATCAATATTTGGATATTCGATATTATATTTATTTTTAATTTTTGTACTTTTTCTGATAGATAAAATTTTATGATTACACCTGATAAAAAAACAAAAAAGAAAAATGTAATTACTGCAATAGCAATTATTGCTTTTATGATTTTTCTATTTTTCTTTACTTTGTATAATACTGGAGTTTTTGATAGAGCTATATGATTGAAAAAAAAAAATTAACCCCTTTATTATTAGCAGGAATTTTTGTCTTAATGTTAGGCTTATCATATGCTGCTGTTCCTCTCTATGATCTCTTTTGTCGAGTAACTGGCTTTGGAGGAACTACTCAAGTAGCAAATAATGCTCCAAAAATAGTATTAGACAAAGTGGTGAGTGTTAGATTTGATACCAATGTGAACAACTTGCCTTGGGATTTTAAAGCGAAGTCAAATGTTATGGATGTAAAAGTAGGGCAAGTTAATAAGATTGAGTTTGAGGTGGTTAATTACAGTAATGAGCCCACAGCTGGTGTTGCAAGTTTTAATGTTTCACCTTCAAGTTTTGGAAAATATTACAGTAAATTAGGATGTTTCTGTTTTGAAAAACAAGAATTAAAAGCTGGTGAAAAAGCTACTTATGTAATGACTTTCTACTTAGACCCTGAAATGGTCAATGACCCGACTGTGCAAAATCTAGAGGATGTAACTATGTCATATACTTTTTTCTCGACAGATTACTATAAACAATCATAATCCAAAAAATGTCAGCTGAAAAAAAACACGATTACCATTTAGTAGACCCAAGTCCTTGGCCAATCTATGTTTCATTTTCTTGTTTAGTTTTGGCGCTAGGTGCAGTTTATTACATGCACTCAGATATTTCATGGGGAATGTACCTAGGTTTAGCATTGTTAATCTATGGAGCGTATATGTGGTTCAGAGATGTAGTTATTGAAGCTGAACATCAAGGACATCACACACCAGTCGTACAAATCCACCATAGATATGGAATGACTTTGTTCATTGCTTCAGAGGTTATGTTTTTTGTTGCTTGGTTCTGGGCTTATTTTGATGTAAGTCTTTTTCCTAATGAGTTTGTGGGTAATGTTTGGCCACCAAAAGATATTGAAACTTTTGATCCATGGGATATTCCCTTAATAAATACATTGATTTTATTATTATCAGGAACAACAGTTACCTGGTCACATCATGCACTCCTTGAGGATGATAGGAAAAGTTTTATTAATGGATTGATTTTAACGGTAATTCTGGGAGTTTGTTTTACAGCTTTACAGGCATACGAGTATCATCATGCAACATTTGCATTTTCTGATCATATTTATGGATCGGTATTTTATATGGCTACAGGATTTCATGGATTTCACGTGATAGTAGGAACTATTTTTTTGGCAGTGTGCTTATGGCGAGGAAAATTAGGTCATTTTAATAAAGATCATCACTTTGGTTTTGAAGCTGCTGCCTGGTATTGGCATTTTGTCGACGTGGTGTGGCTATTTTTGTTTGCTGCTATATATATTTGGGGAAGTTAATTTGATCCTTGAAACATAAATTCTTATTCTCGGTTTTTGTTATTTTCTTTATTTTAGTTTTTGTTTCCCTTGGAACTTGGCAGATCATCCGTTTGAACTGGAAAAATAATCTTATTTTTGAGATAGAAGACTCCCTTAAAAACCCCCCGGTTGAATTATCAAATATTAATCATGAAAACTATCTCAGAGTTAAAACTTCAGGAGACATAGATTTTAAAAAACAAATATATTTATATAATTTGAATGAAAATGGAACACCTGGTTTTGAAGTAATAAATCCTTTGTCAGTAAATCAAAAAAATTATTTAATAAATAGAGGTTGGATCCCCTTTGAAAAAAAGGGTATGCAGGAAATCAATGAATTTGATGAAAAAAATATAGTTGGTACATTAAAGCTACAAGGAAGAAAAAATATTTTTAAACCTGATAATGATATCGAAAAAAACTATTGGTTTAGTCTAGATAGAGAAGATATCATGAAATTTACTGGTAAAGAGTTTTCTGAATATATAATTTATTTAAATGGGGACTATAAATTTCCAAAACCAAAAAAAATTACTGCAAATATTTCTAATAATCATAAAAAATATGCTATTACCTGGTTTTCATTAGCGATTTCAATTCTTTTGCTATATCTATATTTTAGAAAAAAGAATTATTAAATGAATTATATTAGTACAAGAAATAATCAGAAAAACTTTTCTTTTAAAGATGTTTTCCTCAAAGGTTTGGCAGATGATGGGGGGCTATTTGTACCCAAATCAATTAAGCCATTTAAAGAGGAGGAATTAGATAATCTAAAAAACCTTAGTTACAATGATCTAGCGACTGAAATAATTTTTCCCTTCATTGGAGATTTCATGTCAAAAGATGACCTAAGTTCAATGATTTCAAAATCATATTCAAATTTCAGATCTGACGATGTTGTTAAAATCTCAGATTTGGGAGATTTAAAAGTACTAGAACTATATCATGGACCCACACTTGCTTTTAAAGATATTGCCATGCAACTTATAGGAAATCTTTATCAACATCATTTAAAACAGGATCAAAAAAAAATTAATATAATAGTAGCAACTTCAGGTGATACTGGTGCAGCTGCGATAGATGCGCTGAAAGGAAAAAATAATTTAAATGTTTTTGTACTACACCCAAATAACAAGATTTCGCCAGTGCAAAGAAGACTAATGACAATACATGAAGAGAGCAATGTATTTAATATTGCAGTGGAGGGTAATTTTGATGACTGCCAAAATTTAGTTAAGGCAATGTTTAATGATGAAAAATTTTCTAAAGCAATAAATATGTCGGGTGTAAATTCAATTAATTGGGCAAGAATAGTTGCTCAATCGGTGTATTATTTTTACGCTTACTTTAGAGTTGGAAATGCCCAACCTATATCTTTTTCTGTTCCAACAGGAAATTTCGGTGATATTTATGCTGGTTACTTAGCAAAAAAACTAGGTCTTCCAATTGATAAACTAGTAGTAGCTACAAATAAAAATGACATACTTCACAGAGCAATATCAGATGGTGACTATACTCAAAAGAAAGTTGAAGAAACAAATACCCCAAGTATGGATATACAAATAGCAAGTAATTTTGAAAGGCTTTTATATGATGTAAAAGATTGTAACTCAGAAGTTACAAAAAATGTAATGGCTGAAATAAAAAATAATACTTATAAAATTGATAAAAATGATCTAGATAAAATAAAAAAGAATTTTATATCAGAAATGCTTGATGAAAATGAAACTGTTGAAATGATAAAGATCATTAATGATGAACATCAGATTGTAGTTGATCCGCATACTGCAGTGGGTATTGGTGCTGTGAGAAAATTAGGATTCAAAAGAAATTGTGTTGTATTATCAACTGCACACCCATGTAAATTTCCGAAAGCAATAGAAAATGCCATTTCAAAAACTGAAAATTTACCAGAAAGTCTTGAATATGTTAATGATAGAAAAGAAAAATTTGAACTTCTTTCAAATGATATTGAAAAAGTAAAAAAATATGTAATGAATTCGATATGAAACTTAAAATAAAAGATCAAATTCCAGATACAGAGATTTTTCAACTTGTTGGTGGAGAACCTCAAAAAAAAAACTTGAGAGAAATCATAGGTAATGGAAAAATTGTTTTATTTGGTTTACCTGGGGCATTTACATCAACATGCTCTAAGCTTCATCTACCAGGTTTTGTAACAAATGCAGACAAAATCAAAGCAAAAGGAATAGAAAACATATTTTGTTTATCAGTGAATGATCCTTATGTGATGGATGGTTGGGGAGAGGTCAATAACACTGGAAATAAAATAAAAATGTTATCTGATCCATATTTGTTATTTACGAAAGCAATTGGTGCAGAAGTTGATCGTAATGCAAAGGGAATGGGTATTAGATCAAATCGTTATTTAATGGTGATTGAAAATTTTGAAGTTGTAAATATTCATGTTGAAAAAGAGACTAAAGAATGTGGATTAACTTCAGCAGAAAATTTACTAAATAATCTATTATAAGTTAGCAGCATCTTTAGCAAGTAAATCTACTTCGTTATTTAATTCATCCGTTGAATGGGCTTTTACCCAGTTCCAACTTATTTCAAATTCACTATTTAGTAAGTCTAATTCTGTCCAAAGTTCTTTGTTACTTACTTCTTTTTTGTTTGCAGTTTTCCATCCATTCTTTTTCCAATTAAATATCCATTCTGTTATTCCAGACTTAACGTATTTGGAGTCTGTAAAAATTTGAACTTTACTACCTTTTGGAATTTCTTTAAGAGCTTTAATAGGCGCTAGTAATTCCATCTGATTATTTGTTGTATCGTTTTTACTTCCCTTTATTTCAGTTTTTTTTCCATTGTTTATTATAATTGCTGCCCAACCACCTTTACCTGGATTGCCAAGACATGAACCATCAGTATAAATTTTAATCATTAAACTAAATAATCGTTATATTTTTTTAAATTGTTATGAATTATCAGTTTTTGATAATATTCTCTTGGATCTTTAATTTTTATCAAAGCAGTTTTTGGAGTATTTGTGTAGTCGTAAAGTCTTGTTAGAAAATATCTCATCGCAGCAGCTCGGCATAAAATATTTAATGATTTTTTCTCAATACCTGAGAATTTTTTAATGCTTTCGTATCCTTTAATTAAATTTTTAACCTTTTTTTTATTTAATTTAAATTGTGATTTTTTCTTATCAAAACAAAGAGCATTTATACATATCGCTATTTCATAAATAAAATAATCGTTTGCAGCAAAATAAAAATCAATGATTCCAGAGATTTTATTTTTTTTAAAAAATATATTATCTATAAAAAGATCACCATGTATTATTCCATTTGGTAATTTTTTTGGCCATTTATTTTTAATTTCTCTAAAATTAGTTTTAAGAAATTTTTCTAAATTAATGAATTTTTTTGATTTAAATTTAATACTTTTTAATAAAGGATTTAAATTCTTGATATTCATTGAGTTTTTTCTAAATAGTTTAATTTTTTTTGAAGAAGAGTGCATTTGAGCAACGGTTTTTCCAATATCATAACAATTTTTTAAGCTAAGTTTTTTTTTGTCTTTTCCATCAAGAAATGAAACAACACAGGCAACCTTATTTTTTATTTTAAATAAATATTTTCCATCACGATTTTTTAACGGTTTTGGACATCTTATCTTTAGGTCATTTAGTTGATCCATTAATTTCATAAAAAAAGGTATTTCATTTTTTTGAACTCTTTTTTCGAAAATAGTTAATATAAATTTATTGTCTTTTGATTTTAATAGATAATTAGTATTTTCAATTCCTTGTTTTATACCTTTAAAGCTTAAAAATTTTTGGTTCTCAAATTTTTTATTAATATATGAAATGTCTTTCTTATTTATCTTTGTATAAACAGCCATTTAATTTAATTTTTTTGGAACACGAAAAACAACGTTTTCTTTTATAATTTCCACTTCTTCTATAGTGACTGTAAATTTATTTTTCAATTCTTTAATGAAATTTTCAACAAGTATCTCAGGGGCAGAAGCACCTGATGAAATTCCAATTATATTTGAATTTTCAATTAAGTTGAATGGAATTTCACTTTGTGAATGGATCAGTACTGAGTTCTCACACCCTGATTTTTTAGCAACCTCAACAAGTCTTACCGAGTTAGATGAGTTTCGGCTACCGATGACGAAAAATAGATCACACTTTTTTGCAATGTTTTTAACAGCCATTTGTCTATTGGTTGTCGCGTAACAAATATCTTCTTTTGCAGGTTCTTTAATGTCTGAAAATTTTTTTCTAAGAATTGATATTATTTCTTTCGTGTCATCAACAGATAAAGTTGTTTGAGTAACGTAGGCAATTTTTTCAAAATTTTTTATATCATAATTCCTTGCTTCATCCTCATTTTGAATAAGGTCGATAGATCCTTTAGGCAATTGTCCCATTGTTCCAATTACCTCAGGATGATTTTCATGTCCTATTAAAATTAAATGGTATCCAGCGTTATGAAGATTTTCAGCCTCTCTATGAACTTTAGAAACCAAGGGACATGTTGCATCAACATAAGTCATGTTGTAGTTTTTTGCATCTTGAGGAATTTTTTTTGGGACACCATGCGCAGAAAAAATAACTGGTCTTGATTTATCCTCAATTTCTTCAAGCTCTTCTACAAATATTGCACCTTTATTTTTTAAATCATCAACAACAAATTTATTATGTACTATTTCATGTCTAACATAAACTGGGGAACCGTACTTTTGAATTGATTTTTCAACAATTTCAATTGCCCTTTCAACGCCAGCACAAAATCCTCGGGGAGCAGATAACAATATTTTAAGTTCTTTGTTTTTCATTTTTATCTAAAAGATACTCGAGTAATATATGTGGAAATGTTAAAGACGCCAAACCTATAAATATGACTTTAATAATTGAGTCGTTAAATTCATATTTAAAATTGAGCAAATAAATACCAATTAAACAAATAACAGCAGTTAATACAGTAAGTGGCATAGCTTTTTTAATAAAAATCAACAAACCATTTTTCATATTATTGTTATCTAATTCATAAATTAATGTCATGCTATGTCTTACAGAATGTAAAAAGCAAAAATAAGCAGTAAATGCAATCAAAGGAGAGAGATAGTAATTTAAAATTAATATTGAAAAATAATCAAAAAAAATAGAAAAATTTTTTAAATTAAATTTTTTAATAAATAAAATAATACTCGAAATAGAGCTTAAGATTATCCCTAAATCTATTAATCTATTATTCTCAATAAAACTTAAACTTGAATAAAAATTTTCATTATCAATTAATAATAATTTAAATATTTCAATGGTTTCTTCAAAATGAAAATACAATGGTGCTAAAATAACAAAAGATCCTTTTAGGAAATACAATATACTCATAAAATTTGAATTATAATTATGTAAAAATTGTGTATCCTCTTTACCAAAATGATACGAGGCAACCAATAGAAATATTATTAACAAGATAGATGGTGCTAAAACCCAAAGTGTTATAACAATTACAGCTATTAAGATATATGAAATATAAAATAAAGTCATATTTTCAATTTTAAAAATCTTTATAAGTTTCCCACCTTTGACATGATCCAAAGATCCATGTGATACACCAATGATTAAAATTAAAAATAAACAAAACAATGGTGACAATATAAAGTTATTAAATTTAAATAGTATTAAAGAAAAAATGTTACAGAATAAAAAAAAAATAAAAGAATGATTAAGATTTACTTTTTTTAGGTTCATATTCATTCGGGTTTAATAAAATAAAGCTTTAATAAAAATCCATTTTGGCATTTTTAAAATTATAGTCAAATCTTCAAGAAAATTACTCTTATTGGACAAAAATTTGATAATTGTTTTAGGTGAGCTTTGAAACATTTTAAAAAAAATTTCTGACATTTTTTTTGGGTGTTTTTCAAGAACACGTAAAAATATTTCATCCAAAAATTGATATTTTTTATTAATTTCAAATTTTTTAGTATTATGAATACTTTCAATATTTTTTCTAATAAATTTACTATGTTCTTGTATATTTAAAAAAGTATATCCAGTGCTTAGTCTTGTCATACCACCAGCAGTTCCAATATTTATTTTATTTTTTTCTTTTTCATTCAATGGATAGAAGAGGGGAATTGCACCTTTCTCTCTGTATGTGATTTCATAATCTTTAATTTTAAGATGCTTATTAATGTAATCTTTAATTTGTTTATCATAGTCTTTTTGAGAGTTGTCATTCATTTTTGATAGCCAAGTTGTCTCAACTAGAGCCTTATTTTTTGAATAGGGAAGTGTATAAAAAAAATGAACACTATCTCTTTGTTCGCAATCAAAGTCCATCAAATTAAAAATTTCATTGTCAAAATAATTTGTTTTGGTTTCAATTTCTACGCCACAAAAATGTTGCCAAAGATTAAGATGATTTTTTTTTATATTTGGTACGCTATTGAAGATGAATGAATTTCTTGTATTGATCTCTTTTGTATCTTTATAGAAATAAATATTTTTATTCTTTTTAAGTTTATTATTTATTTTTTCATAAAATAAACCACTATCAATACTTTGGTATGGATAATCTTTACATTCTAGATGATTGGTTTTACCTGGAATGTTGATTGAAAAATTTTGCCAATTTTTTTTAACGCAATCATCAAAATTGTGGGGCACTACTTTCCAGAAAGACCATGTTTTATCCCTTTTATATTCTAGTCTTGGTTCAATAATAGCCAAAGTTTTATCTTTTAATTTTTCATTGATTTCTAATTCATATGCAAGTGATAAACCGGCACAACCACCACCAATAATAATATAATCAAATTCTTTCATCTAAATTAATTTCTTCATTTATCAAATTATGATCGTGTTTTATTTGTTCATCTTTTTTATAAACAAATGATAGTTTAATTAAGTCAATAATTGAAAGGAAAGTCTCCAAGACCTTTTCTGCATTAGAAACATATATTTTTCCTGAATTTTGATAATTATTTAAGTTTTTTTTATTAAGAATTTTATGTCCTATTTTTCTATAAACTCTTCTTGCAACTAAAATTGAAAAACGAAAACTTATTGGTATATCCTTAATTGAATAAAAAGAATTTTCATAGAAAGTTTCAGCCAAATTAACAGTTGATGAAATTTCTTCGAAATTTTTGTCAATGTAAGAACGATTATTTTTATAATCCTCTATCACATCTCTTGATATATTGGTAAGTTGCATTGCTATTCCAAGGTCGATAGCTGATTTTAGTGAACTTTTTTTACTTACTCTTAAAATTTTTGCCATCATTAATCCAACTGTTCCAGCGACTCTGTATGAATAAATTAGCAAATCTTTTTTTGAATTTAATTTAACACTTTCTTTTATGTCTGATTTAATCCCAATCAATAAATCGTGAACAATTTTCAAAGATATATTGAATTCATCAATAAGATCCCACATATTTTTGATAATAGGATTATCAAAGTTTTTTTGATTAAAATCTTTCTCAAATTGATTAAATTTTTTTTCTTTATTTTCAATCTTCTCTTCATCATCGGCTAAGTTGTCTGCAACTCTACAAAAATCGTATAAAGCTGAGCATTTATTAAATGTTTTTTTTGGTAAAAAAAAACCAGCCCAACTAAATGATTTAGCATAAACAGACAAGTAACTATTATTAGACATTATAAGATTTTATCTAATACTTTTGCTGATGAAAGAACGCCGGGCACACCAGCACCTGGGTGAGTACCTGCACCTACAAAATAAAGCCCTTTATAAATCTCAGATTTGTTATGGAATCTAAAATAAGCTGATTGAGAAAATTTTGGTTGAATTGAAAAACCCGAACCATACTTAGTGTTTAAATCTTTTTCAAAGTAATCCGGGGTTAAATAAAAATCCTCAACAATATTTTCTTTAAGATTAGGCATTAAATCATTTTGCATTTTATTGATTACTAAATTTTTCATTTTTTCTCCCTCTACAGACCAATTAATTTTTGATTGATTATTTGGAACAGGCACAAGTACATAAAAACAATCGTTTCCTTCAGGTGCCATAGATTTATCAGTTGAAGATGGTCTGTGTAGATAATAACTAATATCATCATTTAACTTTTTATTATTAAATATATCATCTAGATGTTCTTTATATTTGTTGCCAAACTTAATTGTATGATGCTCTACATTTTCATATTTTATTTTAGTACCAAAGTAATAAACAAATAAGCCCATTGAATATTCCATTCGATTTTTTTTCCATTTAAAAAGAAAAGAGTTATTTGTGTTTCCATTCAACATTTTTTCATAAACAGCAGGTGGGTCTGCATTACAAATGACATAGTTAGATTGTAATATAGTTTGGTCGTTAAGTTGAACACCAGTTATTCTTTTTTTATCTGAAATTATTTTTGTTACTTCATGACCTTTGATTATTTTTATTCCCTCCTCATCCATCAATCTTTCAAAACCTTTTATGATATTTCCAGTTCCTCCCATCGAATAATGTATTCCCCATTTTTTTTCTAAATATAAAATTAATCCATAAATTGATGTTGTTGTAAAAGGATTGCCCCCAACAAGTAATGGGTGCATACTTAACATTCTTCTCAATTTTTCATTTTTTACATATGATGAAACTAATGAATAAACTGACTTGTAGCTTTTTAGTTTTAAAAGAGCTGGTAATTGTTGCGCCATTACTAATGGTCTATCGAATGGCACATCAGCCAGTTCAGTAAAACCTTTATCAAAAATTTTTTTAGTAAAATTTACTAATTTTTCGTAGCCCTCAACATCATTCTTATTTAATTTCTCAATTTGTCTTTTCATTTCTTGCTCATCGCCTGAATAATTAAACTTAGTTTTGTCCTCAAAGATAAACTGGTACCAAACTTTAAGAGGTGTTAGTTCAATGTAATTTTTTGGGTCTTTTGAAAATAGTTCAAATAATTCATTAATAAGATATGGAGCAGTAATTACTGTTGGGCCACCATCATATATAAACCCATTCTTTTTAAAAACACGTGCTCTTCCACCAAGGTCTGGATGTTTCTCGATCAATGTAACTTTGTGCCCTTTAGCTTTTAGCCGGAGTGCCGCTGCTATGCCACCAAATCCAGACCCAATTACAATAGAGTTCATTATGATAATCTATAGTTTTTTTGGAAAAATGTAAGAGTATTATGAATTAATTTTTTTTAACTCTTCTTTTGTTTCATCTAAATTTTTTTGAAACAATGTATCAAGTTTTGATTTATCTACCGATGTAGTAATAATTTTTTTTACAGAGTCCATTGCTATTTTGATTGAGGCTTTTTTAATATCCTTGATAGCTGCTTCTTTCATTTGACTAATTTTATTTTCAGCTAAATTCTTTTTAATTTCTGAGGATTTATGAAATTTATCATTGAGTTCAATTATCATTTTATCACTATCTTTTTTTGCTTGTTCAAGTATCTCGTTACTTACCGATTGAGCAGTATCTAATTTGCTTTGAGCATTATCTAATAATTTTTTTGCTTCAGTTCTAAGTTTTTCACTTTCATCGATTTCATTTTTGATATCCGAAATTAGCTTGTTTAGGGTCTCGTTTACTTTTTGAGGGACTTTTAAGTATATAAGTGCTCCAAAAAAAATAAAAAATGAAACTGCTACCCAGAAAGTTGAATCAATTTCCATAGTATTTATTTCCACCCCTTTTTGATAAGTCATCCACTATAGCAGAGATACTACTATTGTTAACATCAGCTCCAATTAATTTTTTTAATATTTCAGAGGAAGTTTCAATCGCAATTTTATTGATTTTTTCTGGAGCATTCTTTTTTAGCACGTCAATTTCTTTTTCTGCTTTTTTTATTTCTTCATCTATCTGTTGATCTAAGTTTTCCTTTTTAGAATTAATATTTTTCAAAGCTTTTTCTCTAGCATCTTTAAAAATGTTTTTTGCTTCTATTTTACTCTTTACCACTATTTCTTCATATTCTTTAAGTTTAGCTTCGCTACTTTGCCTTTGTTTTTCTGCTGCTTCAATATTTTCTTGTATTTGAGATTTTCTCAATTCTAAATTAGCACTTATCTTAGGTAAAATTAATTTTGATAAAACAATATACAAAATACCAAAAGTAAGTGAAAGCCAGAAAATTTGTGAAATCCAAAATTCAGGATTTAATTGAGGCATACCTCCACTTTCAGCTGAAAAAACTTCTTTTAGAAAAAAGAAATTAAAAAATATCGACTGAAAAAATATTTTTTTAATCATTAAATTAAAACGCAAAAAGAATGATTAACGCTACAACCAATCCAAACAATCCTGTTGCTTCTGCAAGTGCAAAACCTAAAAGCAAATTAGGAAATTGTTTTTGTGCTGCAGAAGGATTTCTCATTGCTCCAGACAAATAATTTCCAAAAATTATACCAATACCAACACCGGCACCAGCTAAAGCAATGGCTGCTAAACCTGCTCCGATCATTTTTGCTGCTTCTAATTCCATTATATCCTCCTTATGTTAATTAATGGTGTAAGTTTAATGCATCATTCAAATAGATGCAGGTTAAGATTGCAAAAACATATGCTTGAAGAAAAGCAACTAAGATCTCCAAACCAGTTAAGGCAACCGAAAAACTCAGTGGAAGCCATCCACCGACTATTCCAAGACTTATTACAAAGCCTCCGAAAACTTTCATCATAGTATGACCAGCCATCATGTTAGCAAAAAGCCTAACAGATAAACTTATTGGTCTACTTAAATATGATATAATTTCAATAATTACTATAAGTGGCAGAAGTACGACTGGTACTCCACTAGGTACAAATAGTTTCAAATAACCAAATCCGTGCTTAATAAACCCAATTATTGTTACTCCAATAAAAATAAATGCAGCAAGTACAAAAGTTACGATAATATGACTAGTAACTGTAAATGTGTATGGAATCATACCAAACATATTACAAAAAAGAACAAACATAAATAATGAAAAAATGAAAGCAAAATAAGGTTTAGCTTTTGAGCCTGCTGTATCACTTATCATTTTGGAAACAAAGGTATAACTTAATTCTGCCAGAAGCTGAATCTTATTTGGCAATAAAGAATTTTTTTTAGATCCTAAATTAAAAATTATCAAAATTGCCAACGAACTTATAACCATAAACAAACTTGCATTTGTAAATGAAATATCGAAAGATCCTATCTTGATTTCTGGACCAATTCTGTAAACTTCGAATTGGGTCATTGGATTAGCTGCCATAAAAAATTTTTATTTTTGCATTTTTTTTGCAGATTTAATTACATTGGTTATTCCAGCAATTACGCCTACAAAAAAAAATATTAAAATTAACCATGGTTTAGTACCAAAGGTCTTGTCTAAAATAAACCCAATAATTGTCCCTACAGCTACAGCTGATACAAGTTCTGTACTTAGCTTAAAAGCGGTGCCAATTGGCGATGGATCATGTTTTTTTGTGTTAGGATTTCTTTTTAAAGCTTTTTTTTTTGCAATTTCTAAGCGAGTTTTAAATGTGTCTTTTGGCATTCCTGATCAGTTCTATTAGGCAACCATACTTTCTGCTTTTTGTAAATCTACAGCAACTAACTGACTAATTCCTTTTTCAGGCATAGTAACACCATAAAGTCTATTCATTTTAGACATGGTTAAAGCATGGTGAGTAACAATTATAAATTTTGTATTGGTAATTTTTGTGAGTTCATCTAGCAAGTTACAAAATCTAGTAACATTAGCGTCATCTAATGGAGCATCTACTTCATCAAGAACACATATAGGTGATGGGTTGGTTAAAAAAACAGCGAAGATTAGAGATAGCGCCGTTAAAGCTTGCTCTCCACCAGATAACAAAGTAATTGATTGAAGTCTTTTACCGGGAGGACTAACTAACATTTCTAAGCCTGCTTCTAGGGGATCATCAGAATCTACTAATTCTAATTTTGCGTTACCACCATTGAATAATTTTGTGTAAACTTCGTTAAATTTTCTATTAACTTTTTCAAAAGCATCAATCAATCTCTCTCTCCCCTTTTGATTTAACTCATTGATACTATCTTTTAACTTTATTATTGCTGTAACTAAATCTGCTCTGTCTTGCTCCATTTTTTTTATTTCTGTTTCATATTTATTTGTTTCTTCATCAGCTTTTAAATTTACAGATCCTAATTTTTCTCTTTCTTGTTTTTTTTTATCGAGTAAATCCTCTTGATTTACTGCGTCTGGAAGTTCTTCTTTTCCAAATAAATTTGAATTTTCTAAAATATTATCCTCGTTTAAATTTAATTCTGAATTAATTCTATCTACTAAATCCATTTTCCTTTTTTTTAGTCCCTCAATCGTTGCACTCGAGCTTGCTTTTCTTTCACGTATTTGTATCGATTGTTCTTGAATGTCGTTTAATTCAGATCTTAGTGTCTCAATTTTTTCATCAGTTTCATTTATGATTAAATCATTGTCATTTTTTTCTTTTTCGGAAATTCTCAACCCCTCAGAAATTTGACCTTTTTTTTCTGCTTGTAATTTTGGTTGATTATCTAATTTTTCTAATTGTAAATTTAATTTCTTTTTTCTCTCAGTTAATTCAGAAACCATTTTTTCAGAGCTTGATAATAAATTTTTCCAACTTTCTATTTCATTATCTATTATATTTATTCTCTCATTCCTTTTGACAGATTCTTTTTTTATATTTTGGTTTTTACTATAGCTGTCGGCATATTCTTCGATTATAGTTTTAAAATTTTCAAGAACATCAATTGCTTGATTATTTTTTTGTGAATTGATTAATTCTTTTATTTTATTTATTTCTAAATTTAATTGATTTTTTGATTTATTTAAATCTTCATTAGATTTTTTTTCTGTTTCATAATATTTTGAGTCAACTTCAATTAGATCATTCTTTTCTTCCTTAAGTCTTTTTTCATTAGAATTTGCATCAATTACTATTCCTTTCTCTCTACTAATATCATCTTCTAATGTTTGAATTGAGGATTTTATATCTTTTATCTGATCTTGAATTCTTGTGTTCTCTTCATCTAAACCCTGGAGTTCCAAATTAAGTCTTTGAATTGTAGATAAATTTTCAATATTTTTTTCTCTTAATGGTGTTACTTTGTCTGTCTCGGATTTTATCAAACTTTCTATCTCAAAAATTTTATTGTTAAAACCACTTACCTCTCCCTCAGCCTCTGTATTTATCTCGTTTTCAACTCTTATTTCTTTGTCAATCTCGATTAATTTTAAGTAATATAAACCAGCCTCAATTTTTTTTATATCATCAGAAATATTTTTATATTTGGTAGCTTCTTCAGCCTGTTTTTGTAAATTAGCCAGTTGTTTTTCCTGTTGTCTTCTTAGTTCGTCTGCTCTTTTAAGATTATTTTCTGCAGCATTTAATCTTAATTCAGCCTCATGTCTTCTTACGTGTAGACCAGAAATTCCAGCTGCTTCTTCTAAAATTGCTCTTCTATCAGTCGGTTTCGCTGTAACCAATGCTCCGATACGACCTTGGCTAATCATTGAAGGAGAGTGAGCTCCTGTAGATAAATCAGCAAAAAACATTTGGGCATCTCTAGCCCTAACTTCTTTGTCATTCATGTAAAATTTTGAACCTTTATCCTTCTCAATTTTACGTCTTACATTTACCTCACTTTGTTCTCTGAATTGAATTGGACCCTCATTATTTTTATTTTCCACTGTTACAGAAACTTCAGCAATGTTTTTAGATGGTTTATTCGAGGTACCAGAAAAGATAACATCCTCCATGCCAGACCCTCTCATGCTTTTAGCTGAGGTTTCTCCCATTACCCACCTAAGGGACTCAACAATGTTTGATTTTCCACAACCATTTGGACCGACTATACCTGTTAAACCTTCCTCAATAAGGAAACTAGTTTTATCAGCAAAAGATTTAAATCCATTAAGTTGGATTTTTTTAAACTCCATAAACTAACTTATATCAGTTTTTCTAGAGTTTTTTTTAAATTTTTATAATTTAGTGATTTTTCAAACTTTTCATTATTGATTATTATCGTAGGAGTAGCATTCACTTTGAAATTTTTAGTGCCTTCGACTCGATCATTTAAAATAAAGTCTTCTATAACTTTGTTATTTAAACATTCCTCAAAGTTTAAGTTAAATCCTTGATTTTTTACAAATAATTTTAGATTGTTATTTACCTCTTCAATTGTGCTACCTTTTACCCAATCTTGTTGATTGAAATATAAACTTTCTAAAATTTCTAAACTTTGGTCTTTTTTACATTGGGCAATTTTCGCAGCATTAAGGGCTGCAATATCTAATGGGAAGTGTCTAAATTCTAATTTTACATGACCAGTATCAATAAAATCTTTTTTTAGCTTTGGATAAACAATTTTATGGAAATCAGCACAATGACTGCATGTCAAAGACTCATAAGCAATTATTGTTATTTTTGCATTTTCATTTCCTGAAAATATACGATTAGTTTCAGCATTTACGTTTAAAGTGATACCAGTAAGAATAAGTATTAATAAGTAAATTTTTTTCATTTTTCTTTAAATACTTTAGTCAATTCTAATAATGATTTTTTAATTTTTTCATTTTTAACATTATTTATTTGATTTTGATGTTTGTTTTTTGTCACATTATTTTCAAAACTTTTTGAAACTCCTGTTGAAATTTTTTGATCCTCTTCAAAGCTAGTAAATTTAATTTTTTCTACGACTGTTTTTCCAAAAAAATTATTCATCCTATCCATGATTTCCTTTTTTGAATATTCTAAGTCTACCTCATGACCTCTTTTTACCATTACCAATAAAGTGCTTACTCCAAATTTATTTGAATTTTTAAATGATTTTGGATAACAAACCTTAAAAAGAGTTTCTCCTGCTATGAGTTTCCAATTGTTTAATGTTTCTGAATAAACTTGACCTCTATTATTAATAACTTTTTTGATATTTTTTGGCAAAGTGTCCTTAAGAGATCTTAAACCTTGAATGGTGCCCCATCTCTGCTTAGTATTATTTTTATATTGCATATGAAGGAAAAGATAATAACAAAAAAAATTCTTAAATGGTATGATTTAAATAAGAGACCTTTACCTTGGCGGAAAAAAGTTTCTGTAGAAAAAAAACAATATTACACATTAATAAGTGAGTTTATGTTACAACAAACTCAAGTTATAACTGTAATTCCTTTTTTTAATAGGTTTATTAAAAATTTACCATCTATTAATTCTCTTGCAAAAGTTAGTGAGAAAAAACTTATAAAACTTTGGGAAGGTCTTGGATATTATTCTAGAGCAAGAAATTTAAAAAAATCTGCGCAAGTTATTTTAAAAAATTTTGATGGAAAATTACCTGACAATTTTGAGGATTTAATTACTCTACCTGGTATTGGGAATTATACTGCAAATGCAATTTTAGCTATTGCATTTAACAAACCATATATTCCTTTAGACGGAAATATTGAAAGAGTTTTAAAAAGATATCTTTATTTAAAGAAAGATAAAGAAATTCAAAAAGATTACTTGTTACAAAAGAAAATTGTATTTGGAAAAACTTTAAGATCTAGTGATTATGCTCAAGCTTTAATGGAATTAGGAGCATTGATATGCAAACCTAATAATCCAATATGTGCTCAGTGTCCAATTATAAAAAATTGTAAATCTTATAAAAAGAAAGATTTTAGTTTAATAAAGAATATTAAGAAAAATAAAGATAAATATTTTGTGCTAAAAGTTTACAAAAAAAATCAAAGATATCTACTGATTAAAAATAAAAAATTTAATTTTTTAAAAAATTTGACTATCTTTCCTATGGAAGAATTATCTAATCCTAAAAATTTTAACAAAAATTTAAATTTTAAAATGTCTAATATGAATATGAATATAAAAATTGAGTATTCAAATGATAATAAAAAATTTCCTTATTCATATTGGGTAGATGGAACAAAAATGAATAGTTATATGCTACCATCATTTACTAAAAAAATTGTTCAATACCTAGAGAAAAATTGATGAAAAAAATTGCCATTATTGGAGCTGGTATTTCTGGCTTATTCATTGCTAATTTATTTAAAAGAAGTTCAAATTATCAAATTACACTTTATGAAAAGAGTCACTCAATAGATTTAGATGCAGGTTATGGAATTCAATTATCGGTTAATAGTGTAAATCTTTTAAATCAAATTGGGTTTGATAAATTTAAAAATGATCAAAAATTCAATCCCGATATAATAAATTTTTATTCTATCAAAAGTTCAAACAAGATCTGTGATTTGAATATTTCTGACTTTAAT
Source organism: uncultured Pelagibacteraceae bacterium (assembly GCA_902576765.1). Lineage (GTDB taxonomy): Bacteria > Pseudomonadota > Alphaproteobacteria > Pelagibacterales > Pelagibacteraceae > Pelagibacter. Next base: position 55,123 of record CACGWH010000002.1, on the reverse strand, counting down.
TCGACAGATTGCAAGTATACCACTTTAAAAAGATCTGAATTAGTGAAATTTTTAAAAACAGATTTAGAAAACTTAATTCAAACTAATCACAGCATTTCGAAGGTAGAGCAGCAAAATCAGAAGATCCAACTTACATTCGAAAATAATGAGACCTCTGAATGTGATTATTTAATTATTTCTGACGGAGTTTTTTCAAAAAGTAAAAGTCTTATCTTAAAGAATCAAATTGCTCCGAGATATAATAAAACAATAGCTATAAGAGGAACATTGCCTTGTTCTCAAAAAATTGATTGCAGAAATATCTCATTATTTTTAGGACCAGATTTTCATTATGTAATTTATCCAGTAAATCAAAATAGAGATTTAAATTTTATAGCTATTATGAAATATAAACTTAATAAAGAAGAGCAAAAAAACCACTCATTATTTAATGATGGAAATTTTATCAAAAGAGTTTTAAATAATGTTCCAATAGAAATGAGAGAATTTCTGGATGAAATTAAAAAATTAAAAATATTCCCAGTATTTGTAAGTGACAGTTTTTCTCAAACCAAAAATAAAAACATGCATTTAATAGGCGATGCCTTTTTTGCCTTTCCTCCATCATTTGCTCAAGGTGCTTCTCAGTCAATAGAGAGTGCATACGAATTATTCCTGAGTATAGAAAATAAAACAGAGGGTAATTTTTTAAGAAATAGAGTAAACAAAACAAGAATGGTAAATAACAGATCAAAGTTTAATCAATTTGCATTCCATTTATCTAATCCTTTAACTAATTTCTTAAGAAACATTTTTTTGAAGAGATTAGTCAAAAATAAAAGATTTTTAGAAAATTATTTGGGAAAAATATACAAAAATTAATTATTTGAAATTAATCTTTGCCTTAAATAATCGATGGGAACAGCCCGACCATTTAAATTATAGTACCAATAAGTCCATCCATTACAGCTTTCAGCACCCAAAATTGTAGCTGCTACTTTGTGAATTGAACCTTCTGTTTGATCGTGTTTAATACTGCCATCAGCCATGATTTTTGCGCTAATTTTCTTCTTGTTATCGAAAATTGTTGTGCCTGGTTTAATTATTCCTAATTCAACTAATGAACCAAAAGGTATTCTGGGTTTAGATCTACCATTCTGAAGAGTGTCTAAATAATGATCTTCAATAGGCTTTGTTTTTTTTATTCTTTGTTCAGCGGCTTTAAAATATGATTTCTCTTTCTCAATACCATAATAATTTCTTCCCAATTTTTTAGCAACTGTTGCAGTTGTTCCAGATCCTAAAAAAGGATCTAAAACTAAATCATCTTTATTTGATGTTGCTAATAAAATCCTGTGAAGTAGAGCCTCTGGTTTTTGCGTAGAATGTACTTTTTTACCATTTTTTTTTAGTCTCTCTGAGCCGTTACAAATTGGCAGTTCCCAATTAGATCTCATTTGAAGGTCATCATTTAAACACTTTAAGGATTGATAATTAAAAGTGTATTTTGATTTTTCAGATTTTGAGGCCCAAATTAAAGTTTCATGAGCATTGGTAAAACGAGTCCCTCTAAAATTTGGCATTGGATTTTTCTTATTCCAAATAACATCATTTAAAATCCAATACCCTAAATTTTGAATTGCTGTCCCAACCCTAAAAATATTGTGATAACTACCAATTACCCAAATAGCTCCATTCTTTTTTAAAATTCTTTTACATTCGCTTAACCATAAATAAGTGAAATCATCATATTTTTTGAAATTTTCAAATTGATCCCATCTATCATTCACTGCACTTACCTTAGATCTATCCGGTCTTATAAGTTCACTTTTAAGTTGTAGGTTGTAAGGAGGGTCAGCAAAAATTAAATCAAAAGTCTCATTGGGGATTTTTTTTAATTCTTTTAAACTATCTCCGTTAATTAATTTATTTTTGAAATCTAAATTCATTTTATAAAAACAAATTAGACTCCAAAAAGATTCTTGGGTCAACCTACGATTGAATTATTTGGATTCAATTAGTGCAAAGCTTTTTAAAGACAACAAGATGTTGTGTTTCTACGTGAAACCTATTTTTTTCTTTTAAATGGTGAAAAAGTTTTACGATGATGGGGTGAAATTCCTAACCTTTTTATAGCTTTTAAATGTTGTCGTGTTCCATAACCAAAATTTTGACACCAATTATAACCCTTAAATTTTTTTCCTAGTTTGATTATCATCTTATCACGGCTAACTTTAGCAATAATTGATGCTGCAGATATTGAGGCTATCTTTTGGTCTCCCTTAATAACCGATCTTAAATTATAATTTTTCATATCAGGCAATTTATTTCCATCAATTAAAACTAGTTCTGGTTTTCTTTTTAAATTTTTAATTGCTCTTTTCATTGCTAATAAACTTGCATTAAGGATATTTATTTTTTCAATTTCTTTAGCTGATGCTTTTCCAACTGCCCATATGGAATTTTTTTTTATATATGTTGCTAAAATTTCTCTTCTATTTCTTGGTAAAATTTTTGAGTCCCTTAATACTTTTTTATTAATATTTTTGTTTAATATTACAGCTGCCGCATAAACTGGGCCAATTAAACTTCCACGGCCAACTTCATCAACACCAGCTACTTTTTTCATTAAATATTAATATTCAAATCTTGAATTTTTTTTCTTATTTTTTTTAAGTCTTCCCATGAATATTTTTTATTGTCGGGGTATCTCATTAAATAAGAGGCACTAAAAGTAATCATAACAGGAAAAGTTTTATCTTTAATAATAATTTCTTTCCATTTACCTCTTTCATCTGAGATTTTGCCATTTATTCCTGTGAGACATTCCATTGCAGTACTGCCCATTAATATTATTATTTTCGGATTTATAATTGATGAATGTTCAATTAAAAATGATGAATATCTTCTAATTTCTTGGCTTGATGGTTTTCTATCCTCTGGAGGTCTAAAATTTATTGAATATGTTGTATAGACTTTTTCTTTATCAATATTGATTGCTAATAGCATCTTATTTAATAATTTTCCAACTTCACCTTGAAAAGGTAATCCGGAATTATCCTCCTCAATTCCGGGAGCTTCTCCAACTATCATTATTGGACTATTTATATCACCAACACCCATCACCAGGTTCTTTGAATTACTTTTTAAAATACAATTTTCAATTGAATTTATCTTTTCTTTAAGGTTAGAGAGTTTTTCTCTTTTATTATCTTTATCATTTCCGTCAAAAACTTTAAATCTATTAAGTGGCTTATTACTAAAAATGTAGTCTGGTTCAACACTATCTATTAAATCCTGAACATATTTGGCATTTTGATTTAAAGTCTTTTTAGCCATAAAGTACCATTATGTTACTAAAAAATATTAAATTTATCATATTAATTTTTTTATTTTATCAGACACCTGTAAATTCTAAAAGTGTTAGTTTTGATGATTTTAATTCAAAAAATTTATCGAGATATTTTTCAGGAATAGTGGCTTATGAAAATAAAGATAATTCATCAGCTCTAAATTTTTTTAATTCATCTAAAATTTTACTTGATCAACATGATCCTTTTTTAAAGAGGTATATATACTCTTTAGTTTTGGAAAATAAGATTTCACAAGCAATAAATATAATAAAAAGCAATAAGAATAAAAACAATACTGATTACTTTGATGCACATTTGTTGTTAATTATAGATTATCTAAAAAAAAATAATTTAAGTGGAGCTTATTCACATTTGATTGAGATGGAAAACCTTATCTCTGATGACAGGGTTGATGCGGCTATTCTAGAAAGTCTTAAAGATTATATTTTTACTTTTAAAGAAATAAAAATTTTAAAAAATAAAAAAAACTTTGGAAAGTTGTCGAGTATTTCTGAAGCATTTCAAAGATGTTACATACAGGATGATAATACAGATGCTTACTTTTCAAAATTGATTAACAATCCTGAGATAGATTACAGCAGATATATTTTCTTTTACTTAGCCTATTTAATTGAAAATGACAGAATAATTGAAGCTAAAAAGATCACAGATGATATCCATTACATCAATTCAACACTTTTGTTATCACAAGGAAAAAGTTGGATTGAGAAAGGAAATTTTGATCAATTTCAAAAAGTTTTTTCTTGTAGAAACCCAAATGATATAATTAGTGAATTTTTATTTTTAATCTCCAATTTATATTCATCAGAAGATAGCTTCGAAAAGTCTAATTTTTATTTAAATTTATCAAATTTTTTAAATTCTAAATTTATTTTTAATTTATCTTTAGTTGCTGAAAACCAATATCTTAATAAAGAGTATAAAAAAGCTAGGAAAACTCTAAAAAAACTAGATAATAAAAACAACATTTTTTATGACTGGTATCGAATAAAGAAAGAAGCTCAAATTATAGCTAAAGAAGTTGGTAATAATGAGTCGCTTAACTTTATTAATTCAGAATTTAAAAAAATTGTCTCTCCTAATAAAAAAATATTATTTGATATGGCGAATTTTTATAAAAATTTTAAAAAATATGATGAAGCGATTATTTATTATACTCAGCTAATTGAAATATTTGATGATAATTCAGAAATTAAGCAGGATCTTCTTTACAGAAGGGGTGGCACTTATGAAAGAATGAAAGAATATTCAAAATCAGATAAAGACTTGCAAGACTCTCTTAAAATAGATCCAGATGATGCTTATGTTTTAAATTATTTAGCATATTCCTGGCTTGAGAGAAATTTTAAAATTGAAGAAGCCATTAAGATGCTTGAAACTGCTTATGAATTAGAAAGCGATGATCCTTACATTATAGACTCTATTGGTTGGGCTTATTATTTGACTAATGATTATAAAAAAGCTGAAAAATTTTTAAAAAGAGCAGTCGAATTAATGCCAGATGACTCTATTGTTAACGATCATTATGGAGATATTCTTTGGAAATTAGATAGAAAAATTCAGGCAAGATATTTTTGGCGTAACGTACTAAAAATGGAGGATGTAGATGAGGAAATGTTAAATAAAATAAATAAAAAAATTATTGAAGGACTTAAAAACTCATAATATGTCCTATGACAAAATAAAATCTCATGCCAAAATTAATCTAGCCTTAAACATAATAGGCAAAACTCATTTATTACACAAAATAGAGTCTATTATTGCCTTTTTATCTCTACATGATGAAATATTCATAAAAAAAATCAATTCTAATAAACATATAGTTTCTTTCAGAGGCAAATTTTCTAAAGGTATAGGTAAAGAAAATTCAATAGCTAAATTACTAAAATTACTCGAGAAGAAAAAATTTCTCAAAAATAAAAAATTCCATATAAAAGTAAAAAAAATGATACCTAATAAAGCTGGTTTAGGAGGTGGCTCTATGAACGCCGCTACACTTTTGAAATATTTTGTAAAAAAAAAGGTTATAAATATTTCAAAAAAAGAAATAATTATGATTTCAAAATTAATTGGATCTGACGTGATTTTAGGTCAAAGGTTTGTTAACTCAGTTTTAAGTTCAAATAATAAAATTAAATATTTCAAAAACACTGAAAAAATTCATGCTTTAATTATGAAACCTAATTTTGGATGTTCTACTAAGGAAATTTACTCAAAAGTTAGAAAATTTGATAAATCAAGTTTAAATAGACCTCATAAAAAGATGTTTAATTTAGATTTCCTATCTAAGATGAAAAACTCTTTAGAGCCAATAGCATTTTCTAAACATCCAAAACTAAAAGCTATAAAGACTTATTTAGAATTTTCATCAAAAGCAATTTTTGTAAGAATGACTGGATCAGGTTCAGCGTTAATTGCTTATTTTAATTCTAAGAAAAAATGTGAAAATGCAAAGAAACTGTTTATTAAAAAGTATAAAAATTACTGGTGTGTAGCATCAAAAACTATATAAATTTTATTTTTTTGTGTTATACGAAATTAATATTGGGGCGTAGCCAAGCGGTAAGGCACGGGTTTTTGGTACCTGCATCCTAGGTTCGAATCCTAGCGCCCCAGCCAAATATGAGAACCTTTTTAGATAAAATTTTTTTTAGATCAAACAACTTAAATTATTTAAGTAATAAAATAAAAAATCTCACAAATAATACGCCTGTAAGAAAAATATTTGAAGCAATAAATGAATATTCTGAAGAAAGTGAAATTCGATACGTTGGCGGTTGTGTAAGAAAAATCATAAATAACGAAAAAGTTGATGATATTGATTTAGCAACAAATTTGTTGCCAGAACAGGTTTGTGAGGTCTTAAAAAAAAAAGAAATAAATTATTATGAAAGTGGAATTGATCACGGAACAATCACAGCTTTAATTGATAATTATAAATTTGAAATAACAACTTTAAGAAAAGATGTTTCTACAGATGGAAGACATGCCAAAGTTGAATTTACAAATAATTGGAAAGATGATGCTTCAAGGAGAGATTTTACAATTAACGCGATTTATTCTGATGCAGAAGGAAACTTATTTGATCCATATAATGGTAAAAAAGACTTAGAAGAGGGCTGCATAAATTTTATTGGAGATGTAAATAAAAGAATACAAGAGGATTATTTAAGAATACTAAGGTATATAAGATTTTTTTTAAATTATTCAAAACAACCTCATAATTCAGAAATTTTAAGAAAATTGAAAATAAATATTGGTGGAGTTTCAAAACTTTCGAAAGAAAGATTACTAGATGAATTAAAAAAAATATTTAAGTTAGACACTTTAGAAAAACTGATTAATGAAAAATTAAGTTTAGAATTGATTTTAATCATTTTTCCTGAATTAAAAAATTATAACCTTTTTAATAAACTTAACTCAGAAAAAAAAAATGTTTTGAGAGAAGTTGATTTTATTTTTTTACTATCTCTGATGATAATAGATAACTCTGATAATGTTGATTATTTTTTATATAAATACAATCTTTCTAAAAAAGATCAAAAAAGAATCAAGATTATTGACAGTTTTTTCAAAGATAAGTTTAATTTAAAAAAATTTACTCAATATAACTTTAATGAATATTTTTATTATGAGGGCAATCAAGCTGTCCTAGATGTTTTAAGATTTAAAGTAATTAAATCAAAAAAAATAGATAAATCACTAATTGAACTAATTGAATACTATAAAAATAAGCCAATACCTAAAATGCCTATTGGAGCTGAATTATTGATGCAAAAATATAAAATACCTGAAGGAAAACAATTAGGAGTAAAATTAAAAAAAATTGAGGTAGAGTGGGTAAAAAATAATTTTACTATCTCGGATAAACAAGTTGAGAATATAATTATGAATTAAATATATTTTACATCCTTAATTTCAAAATTTTTAACACCCGCAGGTGTATTTATCTCAACTAAATCATTTTTATTTTTTCCAATCAAACCTTTACCTATGGGTGACTGAAAATAAATTAGTTTTTGTTTTAAATCAGCCTCATCTTTTCCAACTATTTTATAGTTTATATTTTCACCAGTATCTAAATTTTCTAAAAAAACTGTTGAGCCAAAAATTACTTTTCCATCATTATTTATCTTTGTAACATCAATTACATTGGCTCTTGCAATTATATCATTAATTTCAGTTATTCTTCCTTCGTTATGTGATTGTTCTTCTTTTGCTGCATGATACTCAGCATTTTCCTTAAGATCACCATGTGATCTTGCTTCAGCAATTGCTGCAACAATTTCTGGTCTTTTTTTTTCTTTTAAAAAAATTAATTCCTCTTTTAGTTTATTTAAGCCATTTAAAGTAATTGGTTCTTTATCCATATTAGTTCCATTTTGCCAAAGGAGGTAAGGACATCAATATACCCTCAATGTTTCCTCCTGTTTGTAATCCAAATTTTGTTCCTCTGTCATACAATAAGTTAAATTCTGTGTACCTACCTCTTTTAATATATTGCAATTCTTTATCTTTGGAAGTCCATTTTCTTTTCATTTTTTTTTTAATAATTTTTTGAAAAATATATTGAAATGTAACCCCTACATCTCGAACGAATTTAAAGTCTTTTTCGAAATTATTTTTTTTATAATCAAAGAAAATTCCTCCTATTCCTCTTGGTTCTTTTCTGTGTGGTAAATAAAAATATTTATCACACCATTTTTTATATTTTGAATAGTAATTTTTATTATGTCTATTACACATTTTTTTTAAAATTTTATGGAAATCTTTTTTTTCATTTTGATCGTTTTTGGATGGAGTTACATCCATTCCTCCACCAAACCAGTCCTGAGTGGTACAGATATATCTAGTATTAAAATGCATTGCTGGGATTTGAGGATTTTTCATGTGCATAACAACTGAAATTCCAGATGCCCAAAATTTTGGATTTTTTTTTGCCCCAGGAATATTTTTTTGAAATTTCTTTGGAAATCTTCCGTAAACTTTTGAGTAGTTTACTCCAACTTTATCAAAAATTTTCCCATTTTTTAAAATTCTATATTCTCCTCCACCTTCATCTTTTTTTAGATTTCTTTTCCAATTTGTAGATTTAAATTTTGCATTTTTCTTCTCTAGTTTATTTATTGACTCGCAAATAGAATCTTGCAACATTTTAAACCAGTTACTTGCTAATTCTTTTTTTATTTCTAAGTTCATTTAGATGAATTTAGTTTGTTTTAAACTTTCTGCCAATATTATTGAAACTGATGAGGCAATATTGAGTGAACGTTTATTATCTTTCATTGGTATTTTTAACCTAAATTTAACAAGTTTATGTATATTTTCAGGAACACCTGCACTTTCTCTACCAAATAAAATGGTATCATTTTTATCAAATTTAAATTTGGTGTAAGATGTTGATGCTTTAGTAGTCATCAATATAATTCTCTGGTTTTTTTTTGATTCAAAAAAAATTTTTGAGCTTTGATAGAATTTAATTTCTTTCTCGTCCATATAATCCATAACGACTCGCTTAAACCTTTTATCACTCATCAAAAAACCACAGGGTTCTATAATCTCTAATTTTGCACCCAAACAAGAGCAAGTTCTGATTATAGATGCAGTATTCTGAGGAATATCAGGTTCAAATAAAGCAATTTTCGGCCCTTGATTTGTTGAATTCTGTGTCATTCTTTCAGTAGTAAATTTAATATTTTATATTATATGAAACCATATATTTAAGTAGAAATAATTTATATTGAGTATATTTAATTAAGCTAAATAATGTCTGAAAAAAAAACTGATAGAAGAGATTTTTTATTTACTGCCACATATGCAGTGGGAGCGGTAGGAGTTGCAGCAACAATCTGGCCAATGATTGATCAGATGAACCCTGATGCATCAGTAAAGGCCCTAGCTAGCACAGAAGTAGATGTTAGCTCTGTCAATCCAGGAAAAACTATAACTGTGTTATGGAGAGGTAAACCTGTTTTTATAAGAAGAAGAACTCAAGATGAAATTGCAGAGGCAAAATCAGTAAGCTTGCAAGATTTAAAACATCCTGAGAAAGATGAGGATCGAGCTAAAAATCCGGAATGGTTAGTGATGCTGGGTGTTTGTACTCATTTAGGTTGTGTCCCTTTAGATCAAAAGGGTGATTATAACGGCTGGTTTTGTCCATGTCATGGATCTCATTACGATATTTCTGGAAGAATTAGAAAAGGTCCTGCACCAACAAACATGGAAATTCCTAAATACGAATTTGTAAATGCGAACACAATTAAGATTGGATAATTATTATGAGTGATCATCAATATACACCTAAATCAAAATTTGGAAAATGGTTCAATGACCGTTTACCGCTACTGACACTTGCAAATCATTTAACTGATTACCCAACTCCTAAAAATCTTAACTATTGGTGGACATTTGGTGGAATATTAACTTTCTGTTTAATAACACAAATAGTAACAGGCTTAGTATTAGCAATGCACTATATTGCACATGCCGACATGGCTTTCGATAGTGTTGAACATATAATGAGAGATGTCAATTATGGATGGCTAATAAGATACATTCATGCAAATGGTGCATCTATGTTTTTTTTAGCTGTTTACATTCATATATTTAGATCTCTATTTTATGGATCTTATAAAGCTCCAAGAGAAATAATCTGGATTATTGGAATTATAATTTATCTTTTAATGATGGCTGCAGCATTCATGGGATATGTTCTTCCATGGGGACAAATGAGTTTCTGGGGGGCTACTGTAATAACAAATTTATTTAGCGCGATACCTCTTGTAGGTGAGGGGATTGTTACTTGGTTATGGGGAGGTTATTCAGTGGATAATCCGACATTAACAAGATTTTTTACATTACACTATTTAATACCTTTTTTGATTTTAGGTTTAGTTGTTCTTCATATTTGGGCATTACATGTTCCTGGTAACAATAACCCTGTAGGAATTGATATACAAAAACCTTCAAAGGATACAGTACCTTTTCATCCATATATTGTAATAAAAGATGGATTTGCATTATTGATGTTTATAATTGTTTTTGCATTTTTTGTTTTTTATACGCCAAATATATTAGGTCATGCAGATAATTACATTGAAGCAAATCCCTTAGTGACACCCGCACATATAGTCCCAGAGTGGTATCTTTTACCTTTTTATGCAATCTTAAGATCTGTACCAGATAAACTTTTGGGTGTTATTGCGATGCTTTCAGCAATTTTTATTTTGGCGGCCCTTCCTTGGCTAGATACATCTAAGATAAGATCAGCAGTATTTAGACCTTTATATAGACAATTTTATTGGATACTTGTAGCTGATGTTTTGATTTTGGGTTATGTCGGAGCAATGCCTGCAGAAGGATTATATTTGTTGATAGCTAGAGTGGCTACTGCATATTATTTTTTACATTTTTTAGTAGTATTGCCGATTTTAGGTTTCAAAGAAAAAACTTTACCAATACCACTTAGTATTACTGAACCTATTTTAGGGGGATCTCCTAATTTAGCTGCAGCAAAAAATAAAGAAAGTTTAGACATTAAGTGAAAAATTTTTTAGGAATATTCACCTTAACAGCGCTCCTACTTGGATTTCAATTAAACTCTTATGCTGCGGAAAAAGTGGAATACTTAAAAACTGATTGGAGTTTTAAAGGTCTTTTTGGAAAATTTGATCGAGCTGCACTACAAAGAGGATATCAGGTTTATACTGAAGTATGCTCATCTTGTCATTCCATGAAATATCTTAGTTATAGAAATTTAGCAGAAAAGGGTGGACCTGAATTTTCAGAAGCACAAGCAAAGGCTATAGCTGCGTCTTTTGAGGTAAAAGACGGCCCAAATGCAGATGGCGATATGTTTACAAGACCAGGAAAATTATCTGATAAGTTTGTTATGCCATATGAAAATGTTAAAGCTGCACAAGCAGCCAATGGTGGTGCTTATCCTCCAGATATGTCAGTTTTAGTAAAAGCTCGAGGGGGAGGAGTAGACTATATTTATTCACTCCTTCAAGGGTATGAGGATCCTCCAGCAGGTGTAAAGCTAGATGAGGGTGTTTATTACAACAAGTATATGTATGGTAATAAAATTAAAATGTCTAACCAGCTTTCTGATGGATTGGTTGAATATGGCGATGGAACAAATGCAACTGTCGAACAAATGTCTAAAGACGTAACGACTTTTTTGATGTGGGCGGCGGAGCCTCATTTAGAGTCACGACATCGAATGGGATTCAAAGCTATAGTGTATTTGATAATTCTCACAATTTTAGTCTACTTTAGTATGAAAAGAATTTGGTCACGTATTGAAACGAAAGTTTAAAACATCTCCATCTTTTACAATATAATCTTTGCCTTCCAGTCTCATTTTACCATTTGTTTTTGAGTTTAACCAACCATCGTTACTGATGAAATCATCATAAGAGACTGTTTCGGCTCTAATAAAACCTTTTTCAAAATCAGAGTGAATTTCACCAGCAGCTTTTGGTGCTGTGCAATTTTTTTGAATAGTCCATGCTCTTGTTTCCTCTGGTCCTGAGGTAAAAAAAGTATCTAACTCAAGAATTTGATAACCATTTTGAATTAGTAAATTTAATCCAGTTTCTTTTAAATCAATCATGTCCATATAATTTTTCTTTTCATTAGTATCCAATTCATTTATTTGATTTTCGATATCTGCTGAAACAATTAAGGTATTATCATTACCATATTTATCTAAGAATTTTTTAGTATAATCGTTTCCCTTTTGAATACTCTGTTCATCAACATTGCAAACGAATATTTTAGGTTTTAGAGATAATAATCCGCTCTGATTAAGCAATTTCTTTTCAAATTTAGACTTTAGAATAGAAATATCTTTATCTTGATTGATACAATCCAATGCCATTTCAAGAATTTTTAATTGTTCTTCATCAACATTTTTTTTATTACTTTTATCAAGTCTTTTTTGAATTGATTCTAGATCAGCTAGCATCATTTCTGTTTCAATAATTTCAAGGTCTCTAATTGGATCAACGGTCGGGTTTACGTTTTGAATATCGTCAGAGTCAAAACATCTAATCATATGTATTATTGCATCAACTTCTCTAATATGAGATAAAAATTTATTTCCTAAACCTTCTCCTTTAGATGCTCCTTTTACTAAACCTGCAATATCTACAAAAGAAATAGTTGTATTAATAATTTTTTTTGACTTTGAAATTTTTGCTAGATTTTCTAATCTTTCATCTGGAACTGGGACGACACCTATATTTGGATCAATAGTACAAAATGGAAAGTTAGCAGCCTGAGCTTTGCTAGAGTTTGTTAAAGCATTAAAAAGAGTAGACTTACCAACATTTGGTAATCCAACTATTCCACATTTAAAACTCATTATTTATTATTTACAGTGCTAGAAAATAAATCTAATTTTTTTTCTATTAAAATAGACATTGAGTCTGTTATATTTTTTGTAATCTTTTCAATACTTAAAAACTCTTCCTCATCAAAATTTTGTAGAACATAGTCTGCTACTTCAATGCCTCCTTTTGGCTTTCCTATTCCTATCCTTACTCTAGAATAGTCTTTTCCAATAAACTTATCTATAGATGCTATACCGTTGTGACCTGCATCAGATCCGCCAAATTTGGCTTTAATTTTTCCAAACTCTATATCCAAATCATCATGAAAAACTATTACATCTTCAGCATCAATTTTGAAATATTCAATTAATTCCCTGATACAAATCCCTGAATTATTCATAAATGTTAAAGGTTTAATTGCATAGATTTTTTTATCCGCAATATTTCCAGTCGTTAAAAGTCCTTTAAATTTAGGTTTTTGTTTTGAAAGGTTAAATTTCTTATTGATTGAGTCAATAATTTTAAACCCAACATTATGACGATTGTTTTCACTATCTGGGGTTGGATTGCCTAATCCTACAAATAAAAGCATAAGTAAATGAAATTAGATTTTCAATTGGATAGATTATTTTTTTTCTTCAGCTGGTTTCTTGTCTGTAGATTTTTTTTCGTCACCTTCTTTTTTATCACCCTTGGGTGCCTCAGATGGTGCTTTATCTCCATCAGCTGCTGAAGCTTCTGTTCCTTCTACTCCCTCTTCACCTTCAGCTGCCTCAGCCTCTGCAGGTTTTTCAGGTTCTTTCATAACAGTTGGAGCTGCTAAAGTAGCAATAACAAAGTCTCTTCCTTGAATAGTTGGTGTTACCTCAGGATCTAATTTGACTGATGAAATTTTGAAACTTTCTCCAATATCTACACCATCAAGGTCTAGTGTTAAATTTTCAGGGATTTTTTCACTAGGACATTTTAATTCGACTTTTCTTCTAACAATATTTAAAACACCACCTCTTTTTAAACCTGGTGATTTCTCATGATTAATAAAGTTTACTGGGACTTCAATTTTAATTTTGACACCTGGTAGTACTCTTAAAAAATCAACATGGGTTGGTTCATCGCTCAAGATGTGATACTTAATTTCTCTGGGTAAAACATTCTGAGGTTTTCCAGCGATATTTAAAGTGATGATGTTGGATAAAAAATTTTCTTTTTCAATAAGCATTTTAAGAGATTTTTTTGAGATTGAGATTTTTTGATTTTGATCTTTTCCACCATATATAATTGCAGGAACATTGCCATTGTTTCTAAGAGCATTTAATTGTCCTTTGGTAGAATTTTCTCTAATGTTTGCTTCTAAAGAATTCATAAAACAGAGTTTTTTAACCCATGTTTGTAAATAATCAAGTGATTATTTGAATAAATCTGATACTGACGTTGAATTCGATATTCTTTTAATTGCTTCAGCCATAAGCGCTGAAATTGGCAAAACTTCTATATTTTTAACATTTTTAGTTTTTGAAATATTATCAATGGTGTCTGTGATAACCAAATTTTTTATTACTGAGTTTTTAATTTTTTTAACAGCATCTCCACTTAAAACTCCATGAGTAATATAAACATACACTTCTTTTGCACCTCTTTCTTTTAATGCTTTAGCTGCATTGACGATAGTACCACCTGAATCAATGATATCATCTACAATTATACAAGTGTGATTCTTTACATCACCAATTACATTCATCACTTGTGATTGTCCGGGTTTGGGTCTTCTTTTATCAACTATTGCAAGACCCACTCCGAGTAGTTTTCCAAGTGCTCTTGCTCTCTCTGTTCCTCCCACATCTGGAGCTACACAAACAATTTTTTTACTTTTAATCTTTTTTCTTGCGTGTCTTGCAAAGATTGGTGTAGCAAAAAGGTTATCAACTGGGATATCAAAAAAACCTTGAATTTGTCCTGCATGCAAATCAACAGTTACAACCCTATCAGCTCCAGCTTTTGTTATTAAATTTGAAACTAATTTTGCTGAGATAGATGTTCTTGGAACAACTTTTCTATCTTGTCTAGCATAACCAAAATATGGGATAACGGCAGTAATGTTTTTAGCAGACGATCTTTTTAATGCATCTATGCAAAGCAAAAGTTCCATTAAATTATCATTAGCAGGAGATGAAATGGATTGAACAATAAAAATACTATTTCCTCTTATATTTTCATTTATTTCAACATAGATTTCTCCATCCGCAAATTTTCTAATACTTGAATTGACAAGTTTCGTTTTTAGATATTTTGCAATATTTTTACTTAAAACTTTATTACTATTTCCTGTTAATAATTTCATTGAAAAGTTTAATTAATCATAATTATTGAAATATTTCTACCATAATCATCATGATTTAGTTTTAAAGATCTTCTTGCGCTAAAGAAATTATTTTTTTCATTAAATGTATCAATTTTAATAACATCGATTTTACTTATTTTAAAGGATTTAAGTTGAAATTTAACATAACTTAATAAATCAAAGTAAATGATTTGATTTTTAATCTTAAAAAACATTTTATTTATCTTGTTCTTTTTAATAAATTTTTTTTTGAAATCCTCCTTTACATTGTAGCTATTTTGGGAAATACACGGACCTATTGCTACTATAATATTTTCAGGCTTAGATTTATTCTTTAACATAAAAGATACCACCTTTTTTATTATACCTTTGAAAGCGCCTTTCCACCCCGCATGAATGACAGCTATAACATTTTTTTTATTGTCATATAATAACAATGGGACACAATCAGCAGTCAAAACTGCTATAGGAAGTTTTCTTAAATTTGTAATTATTGCATCTGCCTTGATTTTAGTTTTTTTAAATTTGAAATTTTCGTCAATATAAACAAATTTATTACTATGTACCTGATGTACTAAAAAAATATTTTTAGAATTTTTACTAATTTTATTTTTGACAATTTTTAAGTTTTTTTTAATCAAATTTTTTTTATCATTGGAGCCAAGTCCACAATTCAAACTTTTATAAATACCTTTTGATGTACCTCCATTTTTATCGAAAAAACCGTGACTTATATTATTTTGTAACGATAATTTTTTAGATTTAATCAACTTAAAATCCTAATTGAAATTTATTTTTTTTATTTTTGATGAACATTACTTTAAAAAGATTACCCATTTCTTTTTCACCTATCAGTCGTTTTAAGCGATAATAAATATCTGCTTTTTCCAAAAAATTTAAATTTTTTGATATAATTTCTGCTCTTTCTTTGATTCCAATTTTTGTTAAAAATTCTTTTTGAGTTGTCAAATTTACTTCTAAATTTCCTAAACGTTTAGTAAAATTTTTATAAACTTCAAAATTAATATTATGAGTAATATCTACGTTACTAATATTATCTAAAATATTGGCAAATTTATGGTCTTTATAACCTTTTAGCGTATTTTTCATTTTTTTTTCAAGGTATCCATAGTCAATTAATAATAATCCACCAGAATTTTTTTTTAATTATTTTAGACAAATCCTTGATATAGCAAAAACCTTGTTCTGAATATTCAATGAAATCTTGTTTTTTAGATATCATGAATCCAAAATTTCTATCTACATTTTTAATATTTGTTTTTTTATAAAAATAAAAAGGTTTTTTTTTATTATCAAGATTTACAAATTTCTCAAACCATAAGTTATTTTCTTTTTTAAACTGTCTTATGGGCAAAGCATCAAAAAACTCATTAGCTAAAAATATGCTAGGAATTTTTTTGATTTTATTTAACTTTGAAATCCAAATTATTTTCTTTTTTTTTAATTTTCCTTTCTGAATTTTAATTAATCTTGGGCTTTTTTCGTGAATTATAAAATTACAAGAGTTTAAAATTGAGGGAAAATTCTGAAAACTTTCTATCAAAATTTTCATCATTTCACCGTTACCTGCTCCAAGTTCAATTAAATTAAATTTTTTTGGTGATCCTAAACTTCGCCAAAAACTTATGATCCAAATTGCTATCATTTCAGAAAAAAGTCTTGAAATATTTGGTGCAGTAACGAAATCTCCTTTGGCTCCGAAAGGATTTCTTTTCATATAATAACCAAACTTTTTGTTATAAAGACAAAAATCTATAAATTTATCCAATGAAAGATTAATTTTTTTTTTTGTTTTCATATTTAGTTACAATTAAATAACTTCCAAATAATAAGAAAACAACGCTGATGATTTGACCCATCGTTAAATTGAAAATCATATATCCCAATTGTTCATCAGGTACTCTTAAAAACTCAATAAAGAATCTAAAACTTGAATAGAAAATTAAAAATAAACCAGAGATCAAACCTGGAGCTTTCATAAAACCTCTTTTCCAAAAATAAATTAAAATTATGAATAAGACAAACCCCTCAAAAAAAGCTTCGTATAATTGTGTTGGATGTCTATAAAGATCATCTATACTAGTAAATTTAACAGCCCATGGAACTTTAGTTTCAATTCCGTATAACTCCGAATTAATAAAATTTGCAATTCTACCAAAAAATATTCCTATTGGAGCAGTAATAGAAACAATATCTAAATAATTAAAAAAGTTTTGATCATTCTTTTTAGCAAATAAAATACTTGCAATTATAACTCCAAGTAACCCACCATGAAATGACATACCTCCCTGCCAAATTTTAAAAATATCAATTAAATTATTTATGTAGTAATCAAAATTATAAAAAAATACATAACCAATTCTGCCACCAATAATTATACCAATTATCAAATATGATATATAATCATCGAATTTACTCCTGATACTCTCATTATTAATAAAAATTTTTTTAGCGAAAAACCAACCAAGCAAAATTCCTACTATATAAGATAATGAATACCATCTTAATTCCAGAGAGAATATCTGAATTGCAACTGGGTCAAAATTATTAATGAACATTCTAATTATTTATATTAGTTATAAGTATAATAAGTTACTATAAATTTATATGAAAAATTCAAAATTTGTTATTGATAAGCTTGCAAAGTTATTTGAGCAAGGATTGATCTCTTCAAAAGATATAGCAGCTGAAATAATGGCTATTTTAAAATCTAAAAGAGATGAAATTGTTTTTAAGATGAAATTAACAAGTAAAGATGAGTTTGAAGTTCTATCTAAAAGAGTTGAAAATTTAGAAAAAAAAATTAATCAATTAAAAACAAAAAAAACTAAACGGGCAAAAAAATCTTAACACCCAAACCGTTCATAGGTGACTTTTCTAATCTAATATTTCCACCGTGTGATCTTATTATATCAGATGCAATCGACAATCCTAACCCAACACTAGATTTAGAGTCCGCTCTACCTTTGCTGATTTTATAGAAAGGCTTGAATACATTATCGAATTCCTTTTCTGGTATACCCGGACCATCATCCTCAACTTTAATAAATAAATTATCGTTATTTTTATTTAGCTCTATGTTCACTTTAGTTCCATATTTAATTGCATTATCTATAAGGTTATTTACGCATCTTTTAATTAAATTTTTTCTTCCATTATAATAAGTTCTTGGCATTAGTTTCATTGATATGTTTTGGTTATCATATTTTTTGATAATATTATCTATGAGTTCAGTAAGATTAAAAGTTTCATCTTTTTCTTGAAAAGATGATTTTGTAAATTGCAAGTACTCGTTAAGCATCTTTTCCATCTCATTTATGTCTTCTCCCAGTTTTTCTGACAATTCTTTATCTTTTATGAAAGCTATTTGTAATTTCATTCTTGTTAAAGGTGTTCTTAAGTCGTGGCTTATTCCAGAGAGCATCTCAGATCTTTGATTTAAATGTCTTATAATCCTTTTTCTCATTTTATCGAACTCATAGCCCGCCTGTCTGATTTCAGAAGCACCTGATGGTTTAAATTCGTCTATTTCTTCTCCTTTGCCAAATTTTTCTGCTGCTCTTGCAAGGTTTGTAATTGGCCTTGTTTGATTTTTTAAAAAAATTAATGATATTAAAATCATTATTAGTGCTGGCACAGTTATCCATAAAGCAAATATTCTTGCAGACTCAGTCGTAACTCTATCTTTGGGAACTAAGAATTTAAAATAACCATTCTCATATTTAATTCTTACATCGATCAATTCTTTATAATTAGTAGTATCAAACCAAAAATTATTTTCATTAAATCTTGATTTAAGTTCTCTTCTTAAAGTTCTATCAATTGGACTAAACCATCTTTCATTAAAATCATAATTAAAATTTTTATCCTCAACAAATTCAAAATTTAAATCTTGATAAAGAGAAAAAAGATTAGCCACCTCCTCTTTGTTATAATTTTCATTATTATAAACTTCTAAAAAAGTACTTATTTCATTTACAAGTGCTCTGGTCATACCTTTGGTTGTTTTTATCCAAAGACTGTCAAAAAAAACTATTGTTATTACAAGTTGCAAAACCAATACAGGCACCGCAACAATTAATAAAGCTCTATAAAATAAACTTTTTGGAAGTATATTTTTTAAAAATTTACTCAATCCATAAAACATATCCTGCACCCCTAATAGTTTGTAAAAATTTAGGATTTTTTGGATCCTTTTCAATTTTTTTTCTTAATCTTGTGATTATTACATCTATAGACCTTTCTTTATCTAAATTAATTAAAAAACCAATATCTTCCCTTGAAAAAGTTTTTCCAGGATTATTAATCATTTTTTCTAAAATTACTTTTTCAGTATTGTTAATTTTATATTCCTTTTTTTGATTTGAAATTAAAAGTTTATTAAGATCAATCATTATATTGCTAAATTCGATTACTCTTTTCTGATCAATTTTTTTTGTTTTTTCTAATATATTCTTTATTCTAAGTATAAGTTCTTTTGGTTCAAAAGGTTTAGGAAGATAATCATCAGCTCCTATTTCCAATCCTTCAATTCTTTCGGTGGGTTCACCTTTTGCTGTAAGAAGAATTATTGGAGTTTCTAAATTTTTTTTATTTTCTTTTATAAATTCTAAGCCACTTTTTCCTGGCATCATTATATCTAAAATAATTAAATCAAATTCGATTATTTCTATTTTTTTAGATGCACTTTCTGCGCTATCTGCAGTTGAAACTAAAAAATTATTTTCATTAAGATATTTTTTTACTAATGATCGTATGCCTTCATCATCATCAACAACTAATATATGTGCTATAAAATTATCCATTTATTATTTTTTTTAATACACTGTCAAAATTGATTACTTCTTCAGAGCTAGAACTTAACAACGCATTGTAAATCCTTTTTTTTTGTACAACAAAAATTTCTTCAAATATTTTTTTACCTTTATCATTAAGAAATACGTGTTTTATTCTAGTATCTTGATCATCTTTTTTAAAATTAATAATCTCTAACTTGATTAAATCTTTTAAAACTCTATTTAAGCTTTGTTTTGTAACTTTTAATTTTTTCAACAACTCTGATATTGAAATACCCTCATACATCGACAGTAAATGAATTACTTTTTGGTGAGCTAAACCAATTGAGTATTTATCAAGAATTTTTTTAGAGTCAGAAAATGTTTCTCGATATCCAATAAATAATTTTTCAATTAAGTCTTTTAATTGATCATCTTTTAGATATAAAAGTTCTTTCATTATAGGTAAGTTATATTGACATATTATAGATACAAAGATATTTTTTGGTAATAATTTTTTTTATGTTTCAAAAATGATACCCTACGACAAAAGATCTGGAAAAATATGGTACAATGGCGAATTAGTTGATTGGTCAGACGTAAAAGTACATGTTTTAAGTCATGGCTTACATTACGCAAGTTGTGTCTTCGAGGGAGAAAGAGTCTATGATGGCTCTATTTTTAAATTAGAGGAACATACCTCTAGACTTTTTCACTCTGCAAGAAGAATGGGATTTGATATTCCCTACACTGAAGATGAAATCAATTCTGCATCAAAAAAAATAATTGCCACTCAAAAAGTTGAGAATGGATATGTTAGACCAGTTGCTTGGAGAGGAAGTGAAATGATGGCAATTTCAGCTCAACAAACAAAAATTCATGTAGCTATCGCAACATGGGAATGGGGATCATATTTTGATCCAAAACTAAAAGTAGAGGGTATAAAATTAAATATTTCGAGTTGGAGAAGACCTGCACCAAACACAATCCCATGGGATACGAAAGCATCAGGTCTCTATATGATTTGTACTTTGTCAAAACATGAAGCTGAAAAACAAGGCTATACCGACTCGCTTATGTTGGATCATGAAGGAAACGTTGCAGAGGCAACAGGTGCTAATATTTTTTTTAAGGACAAAAAAGGTGAATTGCATACACCAATTCCGGATTCGTTTTTAGATGGAATTACGAGAAGGACAGTTATTGATATTGCTAAATCTAAAAATATAAAAGTTCATGAAAGAAAAATTAGTCCTGAAGAGTTGAAAAATTTTGCTGGGTGTTTTTTAACTGGAACAGCAGCTGAGGTTACGCCTGTTTCTTGTATTGCCGAATATCAATTTAAAGTTTGTCAGACAATTATTGATCTTAATGAGAGTTACCAACTCTTGGTTAAGAAGAAAAAAGCTGCCTAATCTTTGTTGTCTTCAGAAATAGCATGATCAATTCCTCTTCTAATGTATTCATAACCGGTAAATAAGGTTAAAATAGCTGAAAGCCAAAGAAGTATTATACCAATAGTCTGTGCATTGTAATCTTGAAAATTAATAATTTTATTTCCTGTATCTCCTGATAGTAACAAAGCGATAGATACCATTTGTAAAACTGTTTTTAATTTAGCTAGATTAGAAACTGGTAATTTTATTTTTCCTTTTGCTAAAAATTCCCTTAAGCCAGAAATTAAAATTTCTCTCGTTAGAATAATTATTGCAGCAATAACTTCATAGTTACGTATTGTTCCATCCATTACTAATAGAATAAGCGCAGTAGCTACGATAATTTTATCTGCTATTGGATCTAGAAGTTCGCCAAGTTTAGACTCTTGTCCAAGGAGTCTTGCTAACATTCCATCTAAAAAATCTGTAAAGGATGCAACAATAAATAAAATTAAAGCTGTTAGATCTCCATAAAAACCTGGTAAATAAAATGCTAATACAAAAAAAGGTACAATTAAAATTCGACCCACTGTTAAAATATTTGGTATTTTTTTCAGCATAAATATTTCTTATTCGTGAAAGAAGTTATATATCTTTTTTGCAACTTTTTCTTCAACACCTTCTACTGATTTAATTTCATCTAAACTTGCAGACTCCACGGCTCTTGCTGAACCAAAATGATTTAATAAAGCTCTTTTTCTAATAGACCCTATGCCCTCAATTTGATCAAGTAAAGATTTGCTAATTCCCTTTTTCCTTTTTGCTCTGTGAGCACTTATCGCAAATCTATGAGACTCATCTCTTATTCTTTGGAGAAAAAAAAGAGTTGGGTCATTTTTTGTAAATTTAAACTCTTTTCCATTATGAAAAAAAGTTTCATTACCACTATTTCTTTGTTTCCCTTTAGCTATTGCTACTATTGGCAAATCGTGAAGGCCAAGTTCGTTGAGTGTTTCTCTTGCAACAGAATATTGACCTTTTCCACCATCGATTAGAACTAGATCAGGAAAAGTAAGATAATTATCTTTTTCTTGGATAGCTCTTTTGAATCTTCGGTTTAGCACTTCACGCATCATACCATAGTCATCTTGTTCATTTTTTTTTATTTTTATATTAAATTTTCTGTATCTTTTTTTAATAAATCCTTCATCACCATAAGCAATCAATGCTCCAATACTATTAGTTCCTTGGATATGACTGTTATCATAAACTTCAATCAAATTTATATTTGTCTCTAAACTAAATTTACCAGCAACAGCATCAAATAATTCTCTGTTATTCTGACTCTCATACAGTTTTCTATTTAGACTATCTTTTGCATTTTTTATTGCTTGATTAATTACTTTTAATTTCGAACCTTTTTTTGCAACAGAAATATCAATTTGTTTTTCCTCTTTATGAGAAAGAGTTTTTTCTATCAAATCTTTTTCTTTTATCTCCTCAGATAATATTATTGATGAAGGAACACCTTTATTCTCATAAAATTGAGAAACAAAAGAATTCAATATATCACTTAATTTTTCATCCGGATCATGTTTAGGAAAAAAAGCTTGATTGCCCCAATTTTGTTTTGAACGGTAAAAGAAAACTTGAATACAAGTTTTGCCAGATTCTTTATAGCCAGCAATTACATCTGCCTCAATCAAATTTGCCTCATTAATTCTTTGAGAAGACTGAATAATGTTTAAAGATTTAATTCTATCTCTTAATATTACTGCCTTTTCAAAATCTAAATCATCACTAGCTTTTTCCATTTGATCTGAAAGATTTTTTTGTATTTTTCTAGATTTACCTGAGACGAATTCAATTGCATCCTCGACGGTTTTTTTATACTCGTCTTCGTCAATATATCCAACACATGGTCCTGAGCATCTTTTTATCTGATATAAAATACAAGGACGTTGTCTATTTTTAAATACTGTATCATCACAAACTCTTAAGTGAAAAATTTTTTGGATCATTTTAATTGTCCAATTAGCCGAACCTGCTGAGGCAAAAGGCCCAAAGTAAAAACCTTCTTTTGTTTTTTTTCCTCTATGCCTTTTTATTTGAGACCACTTATCTTTATTTCCAATAAAGATGAATGGGAAAGATTTATCATCTCGTAAAAGAATATTAAATTTTGGTTTATATTTTTTAATTAAATTTGCTTCAAGCAGTAAAGCTTCACTCTCATTAGAAGT
Organism: uncultured Pelagibacteraceae bacterium; assembly: GCA_902576765.1. Classification (GTDB taxonomy): domain Bacteria; phylum Pseudomonadota; class Alphaproteobacteria; order Pelagibacterales; family Pelagibacteraceae; genus Pelagibacter. Next base: position 31,676 of record CACGWH010000002.1, on the reverse strand, counting down.
TGTAGTTATTTCCAATTTTCTCGTTTGAGACAGCATCCTCTCTGTTCTAATAATATGATTTTTTTCAGCGACATAGCTTTTGAGTCTATTAGGTAAATTTTTTGCTTTCCCAACGTAAAGGATATCTCCTTTATCATTAAGCATCCTATAAACACCTGGTAATTTTGGAACTAAAGGTAGTTCTTTTTTTATTACTTCTTTACCAATCTCAGAACTTATCATGACTTCTTTTTTTTGTAATTTGAATACCAACAGATGAACATTGTTTCATAATTTCTAATTTTTCAATTTTAAGCATTATTTTACCTATTCTCTTATCTTTGAAAAGCTCATCAAAAACGGCTTCAGCTAAAGTTTCTAAGAAATTATAGTGCTTCTTTTTAATAAGTTTTTTTATTAATTTTACAATAGTTGCATAATTTACGATTGATCTGAGATCTTTATCATTCGAAGGTTTTTTATCTTGATAATCAATTTCCAAACTAAATTTTACTTTTTGTGCCTTCTCTTTCTCAAAATCATAATAGCCAAGCTTTAAATCCAAAATAAGTTCATTAATTAAAATTTTTTTCTCATAGTTAAATAAGCTTTTGGATTTATCAATTTTAACAATCTTAAAATTATTTTTTCTCATTTATAGCAAATTTTCTTTAAAGAAATTGATGAATTGAGGCATATATACATCCATATTATCTCCACCTATGGTAACACCTCTAGAGAGACATTTTTCTTTCTTCATAGCTTTAAAAATTTTTTTGAAAGTTTTTCTTGGTTTATTTTGAGCAGCTTCGTACCAAGCCTCTTCACTAGGAAAAAATTTATATTTGTCTATTAGCCACTCTTTCCATATTGGATTGATAACTTTACCGTTATTATCAATATATACATCAGGACAATCATGAAGTGTCATTGCCATTTTTTCTCTCCAAGGTTTTTTACCAGCGTGCCAAACATGGTACCAGCCTTCTTTAATATCAATTTTTACTTTACCTGGTGGAGCTTTAATTCTCTCTGCGTGTTCTTTACAAAACTTAGCTAAAGTCCAATCATCTGCAGCTCCGTGTATTACAAGTAATGTTGTATTAGAGGTTAATTCTGGTTCCGCAAAAAAACCAGCCATTCTACATTCAGCTGCTTCTGGTAGAATTGCATCAAAACCTTTCGTGCCTTCAAGAAATTTTGAAGTAAATTTTACATCAGCTAAAAACAAGGAGTTAGTTCCACCCCTCGAGTGACCTGTGGTTCCAAATTTTCCATTAGATCTTGGATGTGATTGTAAAACTTTTAATGCCATCATAGCATCAATTGCACCATTAATTAGAGGCACTTTAGACTGATCCCTCCAAGTTGCTCTTGCGCCTCTAGGACAAAAATTATCTATATATAATACTCCGATACCTTCTTTTAAAAGATTTTGTGTTGCATGATAAACAAAGTCATTCCATACATAATCGCCTGGGCCGCCGCTGCTATGGGTATAAATTACTATCGGAACTTTATCTGTTCCTTTTGGTAATTGTAGATATCCTGTAATCTCAATTGGATTTCGGAGATGTCCATCTATTAATACTGTTCTTTGATCAAATCCAGTATATGAGTTAAATTTTATTATCTCTCCACCTTTGTGAGTTTTTAATTTAGCAATACCATTCAACATTGATTTTCTTTTGGTACAATTATCTTTAGAGTTAAAATCTATATTTGTTGAATGTGCCAAAAGATTTGTTGTAAAAAAAATTGCAAATATTACTAGAATTATTCTTTTCATTCTTTACCTTTCATTATATCTGGTGTTTGCCAATTTAAGCTTTGACCACTATCTATTGCCAAAACTTGACCTGTAATAGAACTATTTTTTATAAAAAAGTCAACTGCATTACAAATCTCATTAACATTAACTTGCTGTTTAAGGGGTGTAGCTAAATATTGACTTTTAAAATGTTTTTCCGATTGTCTTCTGTTTTTAATTGTTGGTCCAGGTGCTATTCCATTAACTCTTATGTTTGGTGACAAACTCATCGCGCTTGTTTTTGTTAAAGTATAAAGGCCTGTTTTACTTAATGTGTATGAGAAGAAATATGGAGTAAGCTTAAATATTCTTTGATCAATTATGTTGATAATATTGTTATTTTTGCCTCTGACATTTTTTGAAAATTCTTTAGATAAAAAAGCGGGAGCTTTAAGATTTGTAGAAATATGTTTTTCCCAGCTTTTAGATGAAAAATTTTCTAATTTATCATTTTCAAATAATGAGGCATTATTTATTAAGCAGTCAAAAAATTTCATTTTTGATTTTGAGAATTTAATAATTTTAATGATATCTTTTTCCTTACTAAGATCTCCCTTTACTAAATGAATTTTCGACCCATTATTTTGAAGCCTCTTTTTTAAATTTTCAGCTTTTACTTTTGATTTATTATAATGAATTATAATTTGTTTATTTGGTCCTGATAATTTTTCAGCTATTGCAGCACCTATTCTAGTTGCCCCACCAGTAATAATTATCCTTTGTGCTTCCATTTCTTATCTTTTTTTTTAGTAACCTTAGTTCCTGGCATTCCCATTGTCGATCTACCTTTTGGATAAAGTTTATTTTTTACATCATATTGTCTGATTTTAGGATTTAATGTTATTTCTAGCTCTGTGCTCTCTAATTTTCTTATCTCATCCCTTATTTTTGCTGCTTCTTCAAATTCTAGGTTTGAAGCAGCTTCTTTCATTTTTTTATCAAGAGCTTTTAAGTGTTTCTTAAGATTTCCTCCAACATTAGATCCTTCACTTATTTTGACATAATCTTTTTCGTAAACACTTTCTAAAATATCATTAATTTCTTTTTTTACTGTCTTTGCATCAATTTTATTTTTCTTATTATAGGCTAATTGAATCTTTCTTCTTCGTTCTGTTTCTTGAATTGCTTTTTTTATACTTTTTGTCTCTTTATCGGCATAAAGAATTACCTTACCGTCAACATTTCTTGCAGCTCTTCCAATCGTTTGTATTAAAGAGGTTTCAGATCTTAAAAAGCCTTCTTTATCAGCATCTAAAATTCCAACCAAGGCACACTCTGGAATATCTAAACCTTCTCTTAACAAATTAATTCCAACAAGAACATCAAAAACACCCATTCTTAAATCTCTCATGATTTCTATTCTTTCAAGAGTATCAATGTCAGAGTGTAAGTATCTTACTTTAACACCGTTTTCATGAAGATATTCAGTCAAATCTTCTGCCATTTTTTTTGTGAGAGTAGTAACCAAAACTCTGTGATTATTTTCAATCACTTTTTTACATTCATGCATTAAATCATCTACTTGATTTTTAGCAGGTCTAATTTCAACTGGTGGATCAATTAAGCCGGTAGGTCTAATAACTTGGTCGATAAATTTACCTTTAGTTTGCTCTAATTCCCAAGGGCCAGGAGTTGCTGAAACAAATACTGTTTGTGTTCTCATTAGATCCCATTCTTCAAATTTTAAAGGCCTATTATCCATACAAGATGGCAGCCTAAAGCCATATTCAGCTAATGTACTTTTTCTAGACCTATCTCCTTTATACATTCCATTTAGTTGAGGAACAGTGACATGACACTCATCAACAAAAATTAATGTGTTATCTGGAAAATATTCGAAAAGAGTAGGAGGTGGTTCACCTGGTTTTCTACCAGATAAAAATCTTGAATAATTTTCAATACCAGCACATGAGCCGGTAGCTTCAATCATTTCAAGATCGAATTTTGTTCGTTCTTCTAATCTTTGAGCTTCAAGTAATTTATTTTCTGCTCTATGTTTTTTAAGCGTTATCTCTAATTCTTTTTTAATATTTATGATTGCTTGTTCAACTGTTGGTTTAGGAGTTATATAGTGGCTATTAGCATAAACTTTAATTAAACTTAAATCTCTTACTTTATCTCCTGTTAGTGGATCGAATTCTTCTATTTGTTCGAGTTTGTCTCCAAATAAACTCAAACGCCATGCTCTATCCTCTAAATGAGATGGAAAAATTTCTAGATACTCACCTCGAGCTCTAAATGTTCCTCTATAGAAATTTTGATCATTACGCTTATATTGTAATGCAACTAATGATTTGATTATTTGTTCTCTGTTGTAATCATAATTTTTTTGAAGAGTTAAAGTCATTTTACTATAAGCCTCAACTGAACCTAATCCATAAATACAAGAAACACTTGCAACTATAAGAACATCATCTCTTTCTAGAAGAGATCTTGTTGCTGAGTGTCTCATCCGATCTATTTGTTCATTAATTGAGGCTTCTTTTTCAATATATGTATCTGATCTAGGAACGTATGCCTCAGGCGTATAATAATCATAATAAGAAACAAAATATTCAACTGCATTATCAGGAAAGAATGTTTTCATTTCACCATAAAGCTGTGCTGCAAGCGTTTTATTAGGAGCTAAAATCAATGCTGGTCTGTTAGTTGCTTCAATTACTTTTGCCATTGTAAAGGTTTTCCCTGAACCTGTTACACCAAGTAGTACTTGATTGAACTCTTCTTTATTTGCGCCATTTACTAATTTTTTAATAGCCTCTGGTTGATCACCAGCTGGTTTAAAATCGGATTTAATTTTAAACTTTATTCCTCCCTCAAGTTTTCCGCTAATTTTAGGATTTTTACTCTGAATATCTGTAATTAAATCTTGATAAGTATTTTCCATATATTAAAGAAAGTAGTAGAATTAATTTATATTTCAATGAGCATAATATCTGACAGTTTAAAGAGAATTAAACCATCGCCAACGATAGCTGTTACTCAGAAGGCTAGAGAACTAAGGGCAGCTGGAAAAGATGTGATTGGTTTAGGAGCGGGGGAACCAGATTTTGATACTCCTGACAACATTAAGGATGCAGCTATTAAAGCAATAAGAGATGGTGATACAAAATACACAGCAGTTGACGGAACTCCAGCATTAAAAAAAGCAATTGTTGAAAAATTCAAGAGAGAAAACAACTTAAATTTTACTACTGAACAGATAACAGTAGGAACAGGCGGCAAGCAAGTTCTATATAATACCTTTATGGCAACTTTGAATAAAGGAGATGAAGTAATTATTCCTGCACCTTTTTGGGTATCGTATCCGGATATGGTCCTTTTAGCTGGTGGAAAACCAAAAATAATTAAATGTGAAGAGAAAGACGGATTTAAATTGACTGTTAAAAAACTTCAGAAAGCCATTTCAAAAAAAACTAAGTGGCTTATATTAAACTCTCCATCTAATCCAACTGGAGCTGGTTATACAAAGGATGAAATTGATGATCTTGCTAAAGTTTTAATAAAAAATAAAAAGGTTCACATTTTGAGTGACGATATTTATGAGCACATTAAATATGATAATTTTAATTTTTTCACAATTGCACAAATATCAAATTTAAAAGATAGAACGCTTACAATGAATGGAGTTAGTAAATCCTATGCAATGACCGGTTGGAGAATCGGTTACGCTGCTGGTCCAAAAGAAATTATTAAGGCTATTGGTAAAATTCAGTCTCAGTCAACATCAAATCCATCTTCAGTAAGTCAGGCAGCGGCTGTTGAAGCATTAAATGGATCACAAGATTTTATTGCTGAAAGATCTAATGCATTTAAAGAAAGAAGAGATTTTGTGGTAAAAAGTTTGAATAGCATTAAAGGAATAAATTGTCTTACACCAAATGGTGCATTTTATGTATTCCCAAGTTGTAAAGGGCTTTTGAATAAAAAAACAAAACTAAAAACAGATACTGAATTTGTTCAGAATTTGCTTGAAAAACAAAATGTTGCAGTTGTGCAAGGATCAGCTTTTGGTTTAGATGGATATTTTAGAATTTCTTATGCCACATCCATGGAGAATTTGAAAAAAGCAATGGAAAGGATTAAATCTTTTTGTGAAAGCTTAAATTAGTGAGATAAAAATTTCTCAGCTTCTAACGCCGCCATACAGCCCATACCTGCCGCTGTAACGGCTTGTCTGAATGTTTTATCTTTTACGTCTCCTGCAGCATAAACCCCAGGAATATTTGTTTCAGTAGAGTCAGGTTTTGTAATCAAATAACCTTCTTTATCCATATTCAATTGATCTTTAAATAATTGTGTAGCTGGATCGTGTCCTATTGCAATAAATAATCCATCTACTTTTAGTTCTTCAATTTTATTAGTTTTAACATTTTTTACTTTAATCCCTTTAACATTTTTAGGCTCTTTATCACCAATTACATCTTCTACAACTGAGTCCCAAATAATTTCAATTTTTTTATTTTCCATTAATTTTTTTTGAAGCATTTTCTCAGCTCGTAAACTATCTCGTCTATGTATTAATTTTACCTTAGATGCAAATTTAGTTAAAAACATAGCTTCCTCTACAGCGGCGTTACCACCTCCCACAACTGCCACCTCTTTATTTTTGAAAAAGAAGCCATCACAAGTTGCGCATGCAGAGACACCAAAACCTCTAAATTCTTGTTCAGAATTTAAATTCAACCATCTTGCCTGAGCACCTGTTGAAATAATGATGCTATCAGCCGTATATTTTTGTCCACTGTCACCTATAGCTTCAAAAGGTTTAGATTTTAAATTAACTGATGCAATATGATCCTCAATCATTTCAGTTCCAACTGCCTTAGCTTGATCTTTCATTTGATCCATTAACCATGGACCTTGGATAACATCTGCAAAGCCAGGATAATTTTCGACATCAGTCGTGGTAGTTAGCTGTCCGCCTGGCGCTGAACCATAAACTAATATTGGATTTAGCATCGCTCTAGCAGCATATACTGCTGCAGTATAACCAGCGGGACCAGATCCAATTATTAACACTTTTGTGTGTTTAGTTGGATTTTGACTCATATGAAAGCTATATAGTGATTAATGACTAAATTAAAAGGTTTATTATTGACCGAGGGAATGCATGGCATGATTAGCCAAGTTGAAGGTCTTGCTAAAGCTTTAGACCTAGACTTTATACACGAAAAAATTGAGCTAAACAGTTTTTGGAAGATGATTCCTCCAAAATTCACACCTGTCAAAGATTTTGTTTTTAAAAATAAATTGGGAAACAATTTTGATATTGTTATTTCCTGTGGAAGGAAAAGTGTAATTCCATCTATTTATCTTAAGAATAAATTGAAAAATAAAATAATGAATATTCATATTCAGGATCCTAAAGTATCATTAAATAACTTTGATTATATCATAGCCCCTGAACATGATGATCTTTCCGGCTCGAATGTATTATCAAGTAAAGGTGCAATTCATTATTTAAGAGAAAGCGAGTTAAATGAATCTCAATCTTACTTAAAATCTCAAATTAATAGTGAAAAAATCCTAAGTTTTATTGTCGGAGGACCCAATAAATACTACAATTATGATGAGAGTGAAATTGAGAAAATTTTTAACAAAGTAAAAAAAAATTTTATAGATAATGGATATCAAATAATCTTTATTCCATCAATGAGAACTCCTCAAAAAATAATTAATATAGCAAATGAATATTTTGATGATAATCAAATAATTATCAAAGAAGTTGATAAAAAAGCTTATCTTTCAGCATTAAAATTAGCAGATCATATAATAGTAACTTGTGACTCTACATCAATGATATCAGAAGCAGCTATGACAGGTAAGCCAATCTATGTAGCCCAGATGCCAAATATAAAAAAAAATCAAAGGTTTAAAAAATTTTTTGAGTTATTTAGATCTCTAAACATAACAAAAGATTTAGAAAATTCAGTTGAAAATTGGAATTATAAAAAACTTAATGAAACTGATAGAATTTCAAGTTATATCAAGGAACAATTAAAAAAATATGACTTTTCTTGACTCAATTTTAAATCAATCAAAAAAAAGTGATTATCCCTTTGATCATTGGGAGTATAATAATCCTTTAACTGATGAGACAATTCAAGAAATTATAAAGGCGGATATCCCAGACCTAACAAAAAATGATTTAACATACGATGGTACCAGAGCAATTGACGATGGAGCAGCTGAGTTCAGAAAGGGTATTTCTTCAGGAGGAAAAGCTCTTAAATTCCGATGCTTTATTACAAAAGAAAATGCAACTCAATTTCCAAACTTAGTAAAATTTATTAGAGATTTACAATCAAAAAAAACTTATGAAACTATTTCTAAAATGATTAACAAAGATTTATCTAATTCATATGTGAGAGTTGAGGTAATCTGTGACCGTGAAGGATTTTGGCTGAAACCTCATTGTGATATTCAGGAAAAATTGATGTCAGGTTTAATTTTTGTAAATCATGCAAATGAGTCTGAGGATTTAGGAACTGATTTTTATAATGAAAAATTGGAAAAAGTTAAAACTGTTCCATATAAACACAATTATGGTTACTTATTCACAAGTGGACCAAATACTTGGCATGGTATGGAAAAGAAAAAAATTGTTAAAGAAAGACGTTGTATACAAGTAAATTACGTTACATTTTCAACAGATTGGAAAGTTGAATAATTAAAATTTGCTACATCAAGTTTGAGTACAAACCAACTAAAGTTAAAATTCCTATTGTAAAACAAATACCTGTAATAGCTTTTAATTGATCATTATTAGATTTATCACTAATTCTCCAATGATCAGTTTTTTTTTTCTTCAAATCAAAAGCATAATTTTGATTTTTTTCATTTGGGAATTTTAAAATTTTTGCTTTAAGTAAATTCTCTTTTTTATCGATTGCTTTTTCAATATATTTGTGAAGTTCTGAACTCATATTTAATAAGTAAATTTTAGAAATTTTAAAAATTTATATCAAGTAAGTTGTTAATCATTTTGGGTACATAGGAATTTGAGAAAAAAATTTATTCAACTAAAGAGTGTATTAAGATACACAACTTGAAATTGAATTTAGTTATTTAATTTCTTGAAGAGAGGTAACTTCTATCTTTTTTTTCTTTAGGGATTTAATCCCTTCTATACACGCAAGTGCTGTCGACATGTTCGTACAGTAAGGAACTTTATTTTTTAATGTCGCTCTTCTAAGTGCAATAGCATCACTAAGCCTGTGCTCACTATTTCCCCCGCCAGTGTTTATTACTAAAGCTATTTTTTTGGAGTCTAAAATATCTACTATGTGAGGTGAACCACTGCTAACTTTATTGATAATTTTACATCTCATACCATGTTTTTTAATGTATTCAGCAGTTCCTTTTGTTGCACATAAAGTAAAATTTAACTTTAAAAGTTTTTGTGAAAGACTTATTCCTTCATCTTTATGTGAGTCTTTCAAAGATATAAACGCTAAACCTTTTTTAGGAAGAGAATTTGCAGAAGCAATTTGGCTTTTTGCAAATGCTAAACCAAAATCTTTATCAAAACCCATAACTTCACCAGTTGATTTCATTTCTGGACCTAAAAGTAAATCACTGTTAGGAAATTTATTAAAGGGAAATACAGCTTCTTTGACAGCATACATTCCTCCAGACTTATCATTTAAATTAAAATTGGTTAATTTTTCACCAGCCATAATTCTAGATGCAATTTTAGCTAAAGGTATACCTTTTGCTTTAGATACAAATGGAACTGTTCTGCTTGCTCTAGGATTTACCTCAATTACGAAAATTTCATCTTTTTTAATTGCAAATTGTATATTCATAAAACCCTTAACTTTTAAAGATATAGCTAATTTTTTTGTTTGATTTTCAATTTTTTTAATTAAATAAGGTTTAATAGATATAGGGGGTAAGCTACAAGCCGAGTCTCCAGAGTGAATCCCGGCTTCTTCGATATGCTGCATAATTCCAGCAACATGCACTGTTTTTCCATCTGATATTGCATCTACATCAACTTCCATGGCATGATCTATAAATTTATCGATTAATATTGGATTTTCTTCTGCTGCCTTGAATGCTTCTTCAACAAAATTTCTAAGCTGACTTTTTTCATAAACAATTTCCATTGCTCTCCCTCCCAGCACATATGATGGTCTGACTATTAATGGTAGACCAATTTTTTCAGCAATTTTAATTGCTTGTTTATACGTTTTTGCAATTCCACTTTCAGCTTGTTTAAGTTTTAGTTTATTTAAAAGATCTCTAAATCTATCTCTATCTTCTGCTAAATCAATTGAAGTATATTGAGTTCCTAAAATTGGAAGTTTGTTTTCATATAAAAATTTAGCAAGTTTAATAGGTGTTTGACCACCAAATTGAGCTATCACACCAATAAGGTTACCTCTTTCTTGCTCTTTTTTAATAATATTAAAAACATATTCTTCTTTAAGCGGTTCAAAGTATAATCGATCACTAGTATCGTAGTCAGTTGAAACTGTTTCAGGATTGCAATTGACCATAATAGTTTCAAAACCTGCATCTTTTAAGGAAAAACTTGCTTGGCAACAGCAATAATCGAATTCAATTCCTTGTCCTATTCTATTTGGTCCACCACCAAGAATTATTATTTTTTTCTTACCTGAGGGCTCTGCCTCACATTCAGTATTAAAAGAGAAATTTCTTTGATAAGTTGAATACATATAAGGAGTAAATGATTTAAACTCAGCAGCACAAGTATCTACTTTTTTATATACTGGGAGTATTTTAAGTGCTGTTCTTTTTTTTCTTATAATTTCTTCTGTTGTATTTGATAATTCTGATAATTTTTTATCGGAAAATCCTATAGATTTAATCTTATTGAATTCTATAAAATTTTTTGGAATTCCTTCATTCTTTATTTTAATTTCAGTATCTACAATTTCTTTTATTTGTTCTAAGAACCAAGGGTCTATCCTCGATAAATTATAAATTTTTTTTAGATTAATCTTTTTTCTAATAGCTTCAGCGACCAGCAGGAGTTTATTTGGAATATTTTCCTTAAGTTTTTTTTCAATCTGTTTTTTGTTTAATTTGAAAATTCTATCTAATCCTGAAAAACCAGTTTCAAGAGATACAAATGCTTTTTGAACAGACTCTTTAAAGTTTCTTCCTATAGCCATTGCCTCACCAACTGATTTCATCGATGTACCTAGTGTTACTGGAGAAGTTGAAAATTTTTCAAAAGTAAATCTTGGAATTTTTGTTACTACATAATCAATACTTGGTTCAAATGAAGCAGGTGTTACTTTGGTAATTTCATTTTTTAATTCATCTAAAGTGTAACCAACTGCTAGTTTTGCAGCAATCTTTGCGATTGGGAATCCAGTTGCTTTGGAAGCAAGAGCAGATGACCTTGAAACTCTTGGATTCATTTCAATCACAACCATTCGTCCATTTTTAGGGTTAATTGCGAATTGAACATTTGATCCACCCGTCTCAACTCCAATTTTTCTTAAACAAGCAATAGATGCATTTCTCATTACTTGATACTCTTTATCTGTCAAAGTGAGCGCTGGAGCAACAGTAACAGAATCTCCTGTATGTATTCCCATTGGATCCACATTTTCAATTGAGCAAATGATTATACAATTATCTTTTTTATCTCTTACAACTTCCATCTCAAATTCTTTCCAGCCTTCTAAACACTCTTCAACTAACACTTGGCTTACCGGAGATTCATGAAGTCCATTCTTAATTATTTTAAGGTAGTCTTTTTTATTTTTAGCAATTCCACCACCGAGACCTCCAAGTGTAAAAGCTGGTCTTATAATTGCAGGGAGACCAATTTTTTTTAAAACTTTAGATGCTTGATTGAAATTGTTTACAATTTCAGATTTAGGTAAATCTAAACCAATATCAATCATATTTTTTCTAAATTTTTTTCTATCTTCTGCGTTGGCAATTGCTTTCGAGTTTGCCCCTATAAGTTCTATTTTATATTTTTTTAAAATTCCCTTTTTCTTAGCTTCCATTGCGAGATTAAGTGCAGTCTGACCACCCATAGTTGGTAAAATTGCATCTGGTTTTTCTTTTTTTAGAATTTTTTCTAAAACTTCTAAAGTTATCGGCTCGATGTAAGTTTTATCTGCCACATCTGGATCAGTCATAATAGTTGCAGGATTTGAGTTAATCAAAATTACTTTATAACCCTCATCCTTTAAAGCCTTACAAGCCTGCGTACCTGAATAATCAAACTCACACGCTTGACCAATGATAATTGGTCCAGCACCCACAACTAAAATTTTTTTAATATCTTTTCTTTTTGGCATTTTTTTTAATATTATTAATAAATTCTTGGAACAAGTAGACACTATCTTGCGGTCCAGGATTTGACTCTGGATGATATTGTACAGAAAAGATCGGTCTATTTTTAAGTCTTATTCCCTCAATGGTATTATCAAAAAGAGATTTATGAGTTATTGTAACTTTTTTTGGTAAATTTTCTTCAACAACTACAAAACCATGATTTTGACTTGTAATTTCGACTCTATTTTGAATTAAATTTTTTACAGGATGGTTTGCACCTCTGTGTCCTAACTTCATTTTTTTGGTTTTTCCACCCAAAGCTAAAGCTAAGATTTGATGGCCTAAACAAATACCAAATATAGGCAAATTTCTTCTAATTAATTTATTTATTATTTCTATTGCATATTTACCTGTCGCTGCTGGATCCCCGGGACCATTAGATAAAAATACTCCTTGTGGTTTTAGATCTAATATTTTTTCTGCAGAAGTTTTGCAAGAAACAACTGTTACTTTACACTTGAAATCTGAAAAGTATCTTAAAATATTTTTTTTTATTCCATAATCAATTGCAACTACATGAAATAAATTTTTTCTATTTTTTTTATATCCCATGTCTTTTTTCCAAGTTTTAAGACCATTCCAAATATAGTTTTTTGACGTCGTAACTGTTTCTGCAAGATCTAAATTTTTTAATCCACTCCATTTAATTGTTGATTTTGTTAATTTACTCAAATTAAATTTTCCACTTTTTGAATATGAGATTGTTCCTTTAGGTGCTCCTTTATCTCTTATAAAGTTTGTTAAACTTCTAGTATCCAAACCTGTAATTCCAACAATTTTATTTTTTTTAAGCCAAGCATCTAAATGTAAAAATGCTCTGTAATTTGAAGGAGAAGTTATCTCAGAATTAAAGATTACACCTCTTGCCCATATTTTGTCAGACTCAACATCCTCTTTGTTTGTTCCAACATTTCCAATATGTGGAAATGTGAAATTAATAATCTGTCCCGCATAAGAGGGATCAGAAATGATTTCTTGGTAGCCTGTTAAAGAGGTATTAAAGCAAACCTCACCAGTCGCTTCTCCTTGATAGCCTATTCCGATGCCTTTAAAAATTTTCTTGTTTTCAAGAACTAAAATACCTGTGTTTAATTGTGAATTTTTTGAGTTTGTTTTTTTTACTTTTTTGATCAATTACAACTCATAAGTTAAAGGTTAATACAATAATTGGTTTATTATCGCAACAGAGATGTATTATAAAATTGTAAAAAAACAATTTTTCTTTTGAAGAATTTTTTCTTTAAAGTAGATTAAAAATTATGTCTCTAAAAGAAACGATCGAAACTGAATATAAAAAAGCTCTAAAATCTAAAGAGAAAACAAAAATCTCAACTTATAGGTTAATTCTGTCATCAATAAAGGATCTCGAAATATTAAATCGATCAGGTCCAAACAAGAAAGAAACAGACGATGAGGATATTAAAAAACTTTTTAAGAAAATGGTTAAACAAAGAGCCGAATCGATCGAAATTTATAAAAAAAATAATCGAAGTGATCTCTTAGAAGTAGAGCAGAATGAGTACAATATCTTGTCCGGTTTTTTACCTAAACAATTAAATGAAGAAGATACTAAAAAAATCTGTGAGCAAATTATTTCTAAACTGAATGCAAACTCAATAAAAGATATGGGCAAAGTCATGGGTGAGCTTAAAAAAGAATATGCAGATGAAATTGATTTTGCAAAAGCTGGAGCTCTACTTAAACAATTATTAAATAAATAGTTATGAAATATCCAAAAGAATATCTTGATGAAATTAAAACAAGATTAAAAGTTTCTACAGTTGTATCAAAAGTCGTAAGTTTAAAAAAAAGAGGTAAAGAGTATGTAGGTCTCTCACCTTTTAAAAATGAAAAGACACCTTCATTCACTGTCAATGATGAAAAAGAATTTTATCATTGTTTTGCAACATCTGAACATGGAAATATTTTTGACTTTGTGATGAAAATTCAAAACTTAAGATTTGGCGAAGCAGTAAAACATTTAGCCATTCTTGCTGGTATGCAACCTTATATATTTTCTAAGCAAGATGAAGAAAGAGAAAAAAAATGGAAAATTTATTCTTTAATTTTTAGCAAATATGTAGATTTTTATCATGAACAGCTTTTAAAGAATAATGATTATTCCTTAGCTAGAGAATACTTGAAAGATAGATCTCTTGATAAAAATCAAGTGAAAAAATTTAAAATTGGATTTATAAACAAAAATCCAAATTTTTTTGATCAACTAAAAAAAGAATTTAACTTAGAAGATTTATTAGAAACTGGATTGTTTTACCTTGATGAAAAAAAAAAAATTTATGTAGAAAGGTTTAGAGGTCGATTAATTTTTCCAATCAATAACATTTCTGGACAACCAATAGCTTTTGGTGGAAGAATAATAGAAAAAAAAGATTTTCTAGCAAAATATATAAATTCTCCTGAAACTTATTTTTTTAAAAAGGGTTCAAATTTATATAATCTAGATTTAGCTCGAAAATTATCTAACAAAGTAGATAATGTATTTTTAGTTGAAGGATATATGGATGTTGTTGGCTTAAGCAAAAATGGAATTGATAATACTGTAGCTAATTTAGGAACTGCTTTAACAGATAAACAAATTTTTTCATTAAATCAGTTTTTTGATGAAATTATAATATGTTTTGATGGTGATGAAAGTGGCTATAAAGCAGCCCTAAGAGCTGCTGAAAATTCGATTAAAGAACTAAAACCAGAAAAACAAATTTCTTTTTTATTTTTACCAGATAAAGAGGATCCGGATAGTTTTGTTAATAAGAATGGTAAAAATTATTTTTTAGAATTTTCAAAACAAAATAAAGTTCAAATACATCAATTTATATTTAATCATTATAAAAAGCATACTAGTAATAATCCATCATCAATGGCAATTTTTGATAAAAAGCTAAGATCAATAGCCAACACAATTAGAGATAATTATATTAAAAAATATGTTTTAGAATATTTCTTAGAGAAAATTTCCGAATTAACGCCCTATACTAGTCAAAATAAAAGGAATTTTAAATTCAAAAAAATCAAATCATTAGAAAAAACAAAAAAATATTATAATGATAGCAAATCTTTGAGCGCAGTTGAATTGAAAGAATTTTCTCTTATTTATTTGATAATTAACAATTTAAATTTGATTCAACAAAATATTCATTTGTTTGAAAACATAAAATTATTTACAGAAGAAAATAAGCAAATTTATGAAAAAATTCTTGCTAATTTAAGATCTGGAGAAAAATTGTATATAAATCAAATGGATATTGATAGTCAGATAATTGAAAAAATTACTAAGTTTGCGCCCATTAAACATATATTAAAAAATAAGCCTAATGACGAACATGTACTTCTTGAATTAATAGAGGATATTAGCAGGGATTTAAATAACTATGACCTGGAGTATAGAATTCAAGAATTAGAATCGAGGTTTTCAAGAGATTTAAGTGAAGCAACATTTAATGAGCTAAAAGAGCTGAAAAAAAAGCAAAATATTAATTAATCCTAGTAAATAATTTATGGATTTTTATATAATTGATATTATATAAGACATTCAATTTATTGCTGTGGAAAGAATTATTACAAAATCGTTTGCAAGATTAATGGGTCGAGGAACCCATAGAGGATTTATAACTTATGAGGAATTAAGTAAATCTTTAGGGAAAAGAAATCTTTCAGATGAAAATCTTGGTCAAGCATTTATTCACATATTAAATGAAAAAATCACTTTAGTAGAAAAAAAATCTGATTTTAAAGTTTTAAGGAAAAAAGAGAACTCCTCTAAAGAAGAAGGAAAAACAATTGAGAAAAGTGATGACCCAATAAGAATGTATCTAAGAGAAATGGGAGGTGTTGAACTTTTATCCAGAGAAGGTGAAATTGCTATTGCAAAAAGAATAGAGGCTGGAAAAGATGTAATGTTAAATGCTTTAACACAAAGTCCAATTACAGCTCAACAATTCTTTGAATGGGATGAAAAATTACAAAAAGACGAAATTTTAGTAAGAGAAATTATAGATATTGATACTAACTATATGGAGGACGAGACTACTGGTCCAAGCGCGAAGCAAAAAAATTCTGGAGAAACCGAGAAAGATGATGGTGCTAGCGATAATGAAGATGAGGAATTCAATCCGACACTTGCAGCAATGGAGAATGAAATTAAACCAAAAGTTTTAAAAACAGTTAATGTTCTTACAAAAGAATATAATAGATTGATAAAATATCAAAAAGAAAAATTGGATTGTGTTTTAAATTCAAAAATATTTTCTCCTGCTAAAGAAAAAGGATATGAAAAGATTGTCAATGAAATTTTAGAAAATATAAAATCACTCCAACTGTCACCTTCAGTTTTGGAAGATTTGGTTCAGAAACATTATATTGAAAATAAAAAGATAATTTCTTTAGAGGGAAATTTATTAAGGTTAGCAATTGACCAAAATATATCTAGAAATGAATTTATAAAATTTTATTTAGGTAATGAAATAAACCCAAATCTTAAAAAATTTTTGGATACAAATCCATCGTGGAAACAATTTTTTTCAAAAAATAAGGATGAATTTAAGAATATAAGAGATCGACTGATCGAAATAAGTCATAAATTAGGAATGTCAGTTACTGATTTCAAAAAATTAGTAAGCCGAGTTCAAAAAGGTGAAAAGGAGTCAAGAATAGCTAAAAAAGAAATGGTTGAAGCAAATTTAAGGTTAGTAATATCGATAGCAAAAAAATATACTAATAGAGGACTTCAATTTTTGGATTTAATTCAAGAGGGAAATATTGGTTTGATGAAAGCAGTTGATAAATTTGAGTATAGAAGAGGTTATAAGTTTTCAACTTATGCAACCTGGTGGATTAGACAAGCAATTACAAGATCTATAGCAGATCAGGCAAGAACAATTAGAATTCCAGTTCATATGATTGAAACAATTAATAAAATTGTAAGAACACAAAGATTAATTTTAAGTGAGTTTGGTAGAGAAGCAACTCCTGAGGAGTTAGCTAAAAAACTTAGAATGCCACTTGATAAAGTAAGAAAAGTTTTAAAAATTTCAAAAGAACCTGTATCTCTTGAAAAACCTGTAGGTGATGAGGAAGATAGTAGCTTAGGAGATTTTATAGAGGATACTAAAGCGTTGGCACCACTTGAGCAGGCAATTAAATCAAATCTAGGAGAAGCGACAACTAAGATTTTATCAACTTTAACTCCAAGAGAGGAAAGGGTTTTAAGAATGAGGTTTGGAGTTGGAATGAATACAGATCATACTCTTGAAGAAGTTGGTTTGCAGTTTTCAGTAACAAGAGAAAGAATTAGACAAATTGAAGCAAAAGCATTAAGAAAATTGAAGCATCCTAGTAGATCTAAACAATTAAAAAGTTTTTTAGAAAGTTAATTTTGGGCCGTTAGCTCAATAGTAGAGTACTGCATTGACATTGCAGGGGTAGTTGGAGCGTAACCAACACGGCCCACCATTATTAAGATCGATAGTATTTTAAAAATTCAGTTAAATTAAAATCTTGATTACAAATATTCAAATAATTAAAATAATAATTTCTTTTTTGTAATTCTAAGAAATTTTGATTATATAGTTCACATTTTTCATTTAACAATTTTATTGAAACCTCATTTTCCTTGTAAGAAATATCCTTACCATAAATACTTGTATCAATTTTATCTTTAAAATTTAAATTAATTATTACACCAATTAATAGGAATAATGACAAGAATTGAAAAAATTTTAAATTTAAAATTTTTTCAAATTTATTTTCTATGAAATTAAAAAAAACTAAAAGATAAAATATCCCGAAACCAGTAAATATTCTTGCAGGTGGTTGCTTATTAAATACAACAAAAGTCAAGAAATGTAATAAAATTATCAATGAAAAAATTGATTTTTTTTTAGTTAAATCGTAAATAGAAAAAATTAAACAAAGACCCATTGTAACAGTAATAATTTTATCAAAACCATTAAGATCTTTGACCACATTGATCAAATTAAACTCATTTGCAGTCTTAATTACTTCATAAAAGAAAATTCTATTAAACCCAGTTATAATTATTTCATTAAAATTTTGCTTAATAAAAGAGAAAATATATAAAAAATTTACTTGTTCAACTTTTAGTATCGCCAATCCTGTTAAAAAAATCGATAAAATATAAAAAATACAACTTGGTAAAATGAAAAATATTAAAAAATTCTTAATAAATTTAATCTTTTTAGAATAAAAAAATAATGTAACTAAAATGGGTATAACTAAATATATATTTACTAAATGATTATAGAATTGAACAAATAATAATAATAAAATTATCTTATTATTTTTTTCTTTTTGATTAAATTTTAAGAATAAAAAAATTAAACCAAATATTGTAGTTGTAAAATTATATCCAGCATACCAACCTATATACAAAGTATAATTTGATAAAATTAAAACTGAAAAAAAAATTAGTATTTTACTTTCTTCATAGTTTAATCTTTTTAAGATCCAAATTATTAGTAAAACAGATAGATAAGAAATAGATCTATATGTTAGTAATTCATAACCAAATAATAATGACTTAATATAACCAACTAAGTGAAAAAAACTTACATTGCCTGGAAAATTCTTTAAAAATAAAGTTTTTAAATTTGTAGAGTAAACTAATATAGAGTTTAATTCATCACCAAGGATAGGAATTTTATATTCTAAATATAATTTATAATAAAATAGTAATAGTAAAAATATTGTAATTAGTATATTGATTGCATTATAATTTTTAAAATATTTGTTTGTGCTTATCATATGAAAAAGAATTTACTTATAACAGGTGGTAGTGGTTATTTGGGAATTAATTTAGCAAATAAATTTAAGCAAAAATATAAGGTTTTTCTTGGTTCAAGAAATCAAAAGAGAAATAGAGAGGCTTCAAACATAACTGGATGTAAAGATATACCATTAGATGTTTCGAATATAAATTCTATTAGAGATGCACTAAATTACTGTAATCCTGAAATAATAATACATGCTGCGGCAACAAAATTTGTAGATATTTCAGAAGAATTTCCATTTGAATGCTCTGATGTGAACATATTAGGTTCTTCTAACCTAGCTAGGGTTGCAATAGAAAGAAAAGTAAAAACTGTCATTGGAATTTCTACTGACAAAGCTACACAACCTATCAAAAATTTTTATGGTTTTAGTAAAGCGACCATGGAAAAGTTATTTTTAAATGCTAATAATAGTTCAATCACTAATTTTCTTTGTGTGCGATATGGAAATGTTGCTTGGTCTACTGGCTCTGTATTACCGATATGGAAAGAGATGCACAAAAAAAAAAAAGTAATATTTACAACTGGTCCAAAAATGAGAAGGTTTTTTTTTACGATTAATGATGCCGTTGATCTAGTTTCATTTGCATTAAAAAATTCAAAAAAATTTTCAGGTAAAATTGTTTGTGCTGATATGAAATCGTCGATGATTTTGGATGTTTTAAAAGTTTGGATAAAAAAATATGGAGGTCGTTATAAAGTAATTCGAGGTAGAAAAGGTGATAGATTAGATGAATATTTAATTGCAAGTAATGAAATTAAAAATACATTTACTATTAAAGATAAAAAAAAAGTTTATTATGTAGTTGATTACGACAAGCACGCTTCAAGACCATTAAAAACAATTATTTCATCCCAAAATTCAAAAAAACTAAATGAAAATGAACTGATAAAATTGTTAGAAATTGGAATGAATTAATTTTTATGATTAATCATGCTATTATTTTAGCTGCGGGTAGAGGAATAAGATTGATGCCCAAAACAAAAAGAATTCCTAAAGCGATGGTAAAGATCAAGAATCAAACTCTAATACTTAAAGGTATCAAAAAAATTCAAAAATATATAAGGAATATTCACATCACAGTTGGTTATAAAGGAAGCCTTTTGGCAAAACACGTTATAGAGAATAATGTAAATTCTGTAATTAATACTGATAAGAAGGGTAATGCTTGGTGGATTTTTAATTTTCCATTCAAACATATCAATCAACCCGTGTTCGTTTTAACTTGTGATAATATAACAAATATTGATTTTAATTTAATAGAGAGAGACTATATAAAAAAAGGTAAACCAGAGTGTTTTTTAGTGCCTGTAAAACCGCTGAAAAAATTGGAGGGAGACTTTATTCATAGAAAAAAAAATATAGTAACTAAATTATCAAGGAAAATTAAAAGCGATATCTATTGCTCAGGTATACAAATAATAAATCCATATAGGATTAATAAAATTGTAAAAAATACAACAAATTTTAATCAAGTTTGGGCAAAACTTATAGAAAAAAAAAAATTAAAAGTTTCTGATGTTTTGCCAAGAAATTGGTTTACTATTGATAATCCAAATCAACTTAAAACTTATTTAAAAAAAAATTTATTTTGATGTTTGATTCAGTATTAGTTGCTGTATTCACTTATAATGAAGAAAATAAGATTTCCGAGGTCTTAGAAAAAATGTGTAAAAAGTTCAAAAACATTTTAGTCGTAGATAACAATTCCCAAGATAATACACTAAAAAGAATATCAAATTATCCTGTCAAATGTATTCATCATAAATATAATTTAGGAAAATCAAATTCAATGAAAACAGCTTTAGATTACGCTCGAATTAATAATTTTGAATACTTAGCTTTCATAGATGGCGATGGCCAACATAGTATTTCTGATTTAGAAAAAATTTGTAATAAAATCTTGGATATTAAAAATGGATTAGTTATAGGATTTAGAGAAGATTTAACTAATTTAAATTTAAAAAAAAGAATTGGTACAAAAATTTTAAATAAAATTTTTACATTACTTTATAAAAAAAAAATTTCTGATATTCAATGTGGACTAAGAGTTTTTAATATCAGTGAAAAAAGTATTAAATGGGAGTCATCAGGTCTTCAACACTATTTTGCTGACGCAGAAATAACTTGCAATGCGATTAAAAATGGATGTCAAATAAGTCAAATTCCGATACAAACTATTACAAGCGATAAGTTTAAGGGAATGAACATTTTACAAGGATTATATTTATTGATTATGATAGTTGTTTGGAGGGTTTTTTAGTGATTATAAAAATTTTTCTAGCATCATTATCAATTATTTTTTCGTTACTCATGGCTTATATCACAATAATAAATTATAAAAAAAAGGTTCTAAATAAGATTGAATTTTTAATATGGAATCTAATTTGGCTTGGAATAATTTTTTTGTCAGTAAGGCCAAAATTTTTAGATGAATATTTTAATAAAAATTATAATGTAGATATTTTTTATATTATTACTATTTTGAGCATTGTTTCTTTATTGATTTTTAGTTATTTTAATATGTTGAAAATAAAGATCATAGAAAAAAAAATTGACACTATTATCAGAGCAGAATCTCTCAAAGAAGTTATAAAAAAAATTAAGGAATGATTCAATTTTTAAAAGACTTAATTAAAAAAAATTTAGTTTTATTTCTAAATTTCTTAAAATCACAAAATTTTCTTATTTCATATAAAAGTTTTTTTGTATGGGGTTTTCTAACAAATTTGTCTTTATTCAATCTTTCTAAATAGTTATATCCTCTGAATAAGTAGTGAAAAATTATGAATGGATATAAACCAATCCAAGTTTTCAATTGGCTACTATAAACGAACAATAATTTTATAAAAAATATTCTTTTTTTTAACTTAGCAAAAAATTTCTTTCCTTTTTTATCATCAATCTGGTTAAAAACTTTAAAAAAAAGTAATTTAGTTTTATATGCATTATATTGTGAAAATTGAAAACTTTTTTCTATGATTTTAAAATCAAAAGCAATTTTTCTCCCTATCAAATTACACGCATCATGATCTTCATGTCCTCCTTCCCATGAATGCGTGATAATTGAATTCGGCTGACCAATTTTTTGGATTATCTCGTAAATTCTTTTACTGACTTTATCTAAATTTAGATAAAGAGAATAATGATCTATGCCAAGCTCTCTACCAATAAAAAAAATATTTTCTTTTTTAAGTCCTAATTTTTTTAATGTTTTTAAACTTTCTTTATCTCTTATAGATAATCTTTTTCCTCTTGATATATTATTGCCACCACTAGTTAAATAGAAAACATATGTATTATTTGTAGAAATGTCTTGATCTAATTTTATAAAACATCCAAATTCATCATCTTGATGAGACAAAAGATAAAAAATGTTTTTTTTCATTTAGAAAGCATCAAAATCTAAAAAAGTAAAAAATATCTCATTTGGATCTAAAATATAATTTGATTTAAAAAATTTATATACAAAATTTAAAGGTGATGGTTTAAGAAACTCTGGCAAATTATATAAAAAAGATGTCTTTTTAAAATCCTTTATCAATCCCAAATAAACTATTGGTTTGAGAGGTTTTTTTTGTAAAAAGTTTTTATCAATGTTTTTCTCATAAAAAATCAATGGAGAATAAGCATTTATGAATGGAAAACTAGTTTTGCTATAAACTGATTGATTATTACTGTCTAAATTTAGAAAAGTTTTATACATTGGATTTTGAATCCTCCATTCTAATTTTTTTTTACTCCAAAAAGTATAAAAATTATAATTTGATTTATTAATTTTTTTGGTTTCGAGTTTTCCAAAACCTACATAAACGTCTAAAGGTTTAAGTTTATTTAATTTAATTGATCTTTGCCAAAAAGGTGTCGCAGATTTATTTGCAATACCAATTATACCATCAAAATTCAATTCCTTTGCTATTTGTTCAAATTGTACTAACATTTTACTAAAAAGCCATTTACCTTGATATCTAGGATCAACGCATACATTTATGGAAATAAGAAATTTAACTTTATTTTGATTAAAAACAAACTCATGTGGTATTCCACCTACCTGTCCGATAAGCTTCATGTTATCATAACAATCAATTCCCACAAAATTACCTAGAGGATTATCAACATAAAGCCATTTAAAGTAATCACGTGTTTTTGTAAAATTTTTAAATGATCTATTGTATAGATTTAAATATTCATCTAATTTATTAAGATTGGTCTTTTTAAATTCTATCACTTTTTAATTAACTTAAATTATTTCTCTTTGATATATACACGTTTGCTATATCATAAAAAAGTAATATAAATGATATACATATTTATTGGGCCTGTAGCTCAGTTGGTTAGAGCAGTACACTCATAATGTATTGGTCCCAGGTTCGAGTCCTGGCGGGCCCACCAAAAAATCAATTATTGTTTAGAGAATTCTCTCAATGTATTAAACAAAACTTCTATGTTGCCTTTATTAGAATTTAAAATTGATTGGAATTCCTCTTTTTGAGTTCTAGCTAAACTTAAACCCTCTATAATCAAATCTCTAATCAAAGGATTATCTGGATTTTTTGTATATATTCTCCAATCAATTTTTATCTCTGGTCTTTCATTGGTTCCTTTTAACAAACTATTAACAATTGTGTATTTTTCACTCAAAACTTTCTTTCCTTCAACGCTTATTTCTGGATTAGTATATTCTGCCAACCTACTTGAAAAACTTTTCAAAAAATATTGCTCGAATAATTCAGCATATTTTTTCTTTTGTTCATCATTTAAATTTTTTCTTGCTGATCCAAGGGTGTAAAAACCAATACCTGTTATATCTACAGTCTCTTTTGCAATTAATTTTAGTTCAGATATTTTATTTTCTTTAGACATTTCACTAGACAGTACACTTGATGCCTTATTTACAGTAGATTGAACAAAAACATCTGGCTGTATGGAGTAAGATTTTGTGAAGCCTAATAAACTTAATAGTAAAATTAAAATTATAAATTTTATTTTCATTAGAATTGATAATTATTTTATTTATTGTCTATCTCTTCCCAATCACTATCATCTTGGGTATTAACAATTTTTTTTGAATTTAAAATTTTTTGTTGTCTATCTTGTAAATATAAACTTTTTACTGAAGCATAAAAATCGATCGAATTTTTTTCTAAATTTTCAATTGAGTCATAATTCTTTGCTCTAAAATTAACACCTGCAGTCACTTTTGATGAATAATAATCAATATCTCTAAAATAATGAGTGTCATTTTTGACAGTTACATTATACCACGCATCGCCACCTAAAAAATTTGTTGCTGATGCAACAGTATCTCTTGCTGTGCTTGGTCCTAAAACTGGTAAAACTATATAACAACCAGGACCTACTCCAGCCATAGCTAGTGACTGTCCATAATCTTCCTTAACATATTCAGACATGCCCAAATGTTGAGCAACATCAACAAGACCTAATATACCAACAGTTGAATTAATTAAAAATCTTCCTGTATTTAATCCAGCCAACATAAAATCACCTTGCAGTAAGTTATTTGGAATAGTTACTAGATTCGATAAGTTATCTAAGGAGTTGCTTACACCACTTTTGACTGGTGATGGTAATTTTTTATAAACACTTGCAACAGGTTTAAATATAACTCCGTCTAACACTTGATTAAATTTGAAAGTAGCTCTGTTTAATCCCTCAAAACAATCTTTTACCTCTGATGGCTCATTTTTTTTTAAAAGTAACTCACCGTCAGATGAAGCATTAACATTTACAGTTAACGCAAGGGTTGTAATTAAAATTATTGCAACTTTTTTTATCATTGTTGTTCTTATATTATATTAAAAACTTAAGTAAATTAACTATTTAATAATAATGAGCTTAAAAATGGGCCTAAATTTGACCAGAAAATACTCTATTAATTTTAATTTACCGAAAAGGTCAAAAAAAAAAATTAAATTTTTGATTATTCATTATACGGGTATGATAAAAGAGGCTGAGGCAATTGAAAGGTTGTGTGATCCTAAAGCAAAAGTAAGTTCTCATTATTTTATAAGAAACAAAGGAAGTATTATAAATTTAGTGCCAGATCTTTATGAAGCTTGGCATGCTGGAAAATCTGGCTGGAGAGATTTTAAATCACTTAATAAATATTCTATTGGTATTGAAATAAACAACCCTGGACATGAATATGGTTATAAAAACTTTTCAAAAAAACAAATTTTTTCACTTATAAAATTGCTAAAATTTTTGAAGAAAAAATATAATATCAAAAAAACTAACATTTTAGGGCATTCAGATATATCTCCAGATCGTAAAAAAGATCCTGGTGAAAAGTTCCCATGGCGTTATTTGGCAAAAAAAAATTTGTCTATTTGGCACAAATTAAACGAAAAAAAAATTAAGACTTTTCGAAATATAAAATTAGAAGATAACGAAATAAAAAAATTTTTTAATAATTTACACAAAATCGGCTATTCAAAAGTTAATCAGAATAAAAAAAAATTAGAACAATCAAATTTGATAAAAGCTTTTCAAAGAAAATTTAGACAAGACTTAGTTAATGGAAAAGTTGACAAAGAGTGTTATTTAATAAGTAAATCCATATAAAATATAAGATAATTAACCTTGAAATTTTTTTATTAGATTATAAATTGAATATGCCAGATGAACGACTTATCGCTTTAATATTTATTTAAAGAGGAAAGTCCGGACTCTACGAGGATACAGTGCCAGATAATACCTGGCAGGGGCGACCCTAGGGATAGTGCCACAGAAAATAAACCGCCATAACATGGCAAGGGTGAAAAGGTGTGGTAAGAGCACACCGGTTCTATTGGTAACAATGAACGCTGGAAAACCCCACTGGGAGCAAGACTAAGTAGAGATGACATTGTTGAAAAACTAAAAGCCATCCTTGGCTAGTCATCAGGGTTAGTTGCTTGAGCTTAAGAGTGATCTTAAGCCTAGACAAATGATAAGTTTAAATGACAGAACCCGGCTTATAGTTCATCTGGCTTATTTTTTCTAATATTGATTTAAGAAATGTTCATGTTTTGACTCATATTTTTGAGTAATTAAAACAGACTCAATTAGAAATAGAAAGTATTGACTCTTTTAAAAAAAACCCATAATATCCCATATATTCCCAATTAGGGGAATTATAAGAATTTATGTTTTATGTTTTTATCAACTTACGAAAACAAATTAGACAAAAAAGGAAGGGTTTCAGTGCCTGCAAGCTTTAGATCTTATTTGTCAAATCTTGGATACAACGGTGTAATTTGCTATCCATCATTTAATAATCAATCAATAGAAGCATGGCCGCAAGATAGAATAGAAAAAATTTCAAATACGATTGATTCTTTAAATCCTTTTGAGGAAAAAAGAGATTTTTTTGCAACATCAATATTATCTGAAAGTGTAAATTTACAATTTGACAGCGAGGGTAGAATTTCACTTACACCAAAATTATTAAAACATGCAAAAATAAGAAATAGCATGATTTTTGTTGGTCAAGGCAAAACATTCCAAATATGGGAACCGACAACATTTGAAAAATTTAAGGTTAATGCAAGAAAAAAAGCAAATTTAAATCGAGCAAGCCTTAAATGGGAGCATCAA
Source organism: uncultured Pelagibacteraceae bacterium (assembly GCA_902576765.1). Lineage (GTDB taxonomy): Bacteria > Pseudomonadota > Alphaproteobacteria > Pelagibacterales > Pelagibacteraceae > Pelagibacter. Next base: position 5,149 of record CACGWH010000002.1, on the reverse strand, counting down.
TTAAATAAATAACGGGGGATAACATAATGACAATCAATTTTAAGGTACCAGAAATAAAAGAATTAAAACCAAGAATATTAGTTTTAGGAGTAGGAGGAGCAGGAGGAAACGCAATAAATGAGATGATAGATGCAGGGGTAGATGGCGTCGAATTTGTTGCAGTAAATACAGATGCTCAAGATTTAAAAACAAGTAAGTCAAAAACAAGAATTCAAATTGGATTAAATTTAACTAAAGGTTTAGGAGCTGGAGCAAAGCATGAAATAGGTCAAGCAGCAGCTGACGAGTCTTTAAATGATATAGTTGATATTCTTAAAGGTGCTAACATGGTTTTTATTACGGCTGGAATGGGTGGTGGAACTGGTACGGGTGCTGCACATGTGATTGCTAGAGCTGCTAAAGAATTAAATATTTTAACAGTTGGTGTAGTGACGTTGCCATTTTTGTATGAGGCACCATCTAGAATGCGAAGAGCACAACAAGGTCTTGAGGAGTTAAGAAAACATGTAGATACTATTATAGTAATACCTAATCAAAATTTATTTAAAATTGCGAATGAACAAACAACATATAAAGAATCATTCCAACTATCCAATAGCATCCTAAGACACGGAGTTCAAAGTGTAACAGATTTAATGGTGAAAGATGGTTTGGTAAATTTAGATTTTGCTGACGTTGAAACTGTGATGAGCTCAATGGGCAAAGCAATGATGGGAACTGGTGAAGCAGAAGGTGAAGGCAGAGCTGAAAAAGCGACAGAATTAGCTTTAAATAATCCTTTGATTGATGATTATTCTCTTAGAGGTGCGAAAGGTTTATTAATAAATATTACTGGTGGAGAAGATTTAAAGCTTTTTGAAGTAGATGAAATTGTTAACAAAATAAGGTCTGAAGTTGACGCTGAAGCAGAAATAATTAATGGGTCAATTATTGATCCGTCTTTAGATGGTAAAATTAGAGTTTCAATAGTTGCAACTGCATTAGATGGACAACAGCCTGAATCAAAATCAGTTATAAATATGGTTCACCGAATTCAAAATCGTAATCCAGGATATTCTGATTTTCCTACAAGTAATGCAACTGCTTCCTTCAGTTTCTCAAATGCTAGCTCGAACCCAGTTTCACATGGTGCTAATGCACTTAAACTTGAGAATGAGGTTGTTACAGAAAATCTTAGCAATGAGTCTGTTGATGAAGTAAATAATCAATATCATGAAGAATTATTGAAAAATCAATCAGCTGAAAATATTGTTGAGAGCACATCTAGCGAAAGCGAAATTTCATTTTCTCAAGAGGCAGTATCTCCCCAAAAAAATGAACTTTCAGATGACTTAAAAGAATTCGGTGTAGATACGGATGAACCAGATTTATTTAATAATGAAAACAATGTTTCCGGATCGGATGATTTATTAGGCTCTTCAGAAAATGAAAATGAAGAAGATGATCTAGAAATACCAGCATTTTTAAGAAGACAAAAAAATTAATGGTCTTCGAAAAAATAAATGGAAGCCACCATGGTATCGGATGCTGTAAAACATTATCCGGTACTGCTAAAAGAATTAATTAGCATTATTTCCCCTCAACATGGTGGCACATTTATTGACTGTACTTTCGGGCAAGGTGGTTATACACAAAAAATTTTAAGTTATAAAAATACAAATGTTATTGCTTTAGACAGAGATATTGAAAGTAAAATAATAGCTGACAAAATTTTAGATAATTTTAAAGATAGATTTATATTCAAAAATAAAAGATTTAGTCAATTAAGTGACCTCAAACTTAAAAATGAAAATATAAAAGCCGTAGTTTTTGATCTAGGTTATTCATTCACTCAAATTAAAGATCCAAAAAAAGGCTTATCATTTTATTCATCTGGAAAATTAAACATGAAAATGGGATTGAATCGATTTTCTGCTGAAGATGTAATTAATAAATTAGATATTAAAGATTTAGAAAAAATATTTAAATTTTTTGGAGAAGAGAAAGATGCAAAAATTATTGCATCTAAAATTGTAAAGGAAAGGAAAGTTGAAAAAATTGATACAAAAACTTTAGTAAAATTAATTGAAAAATATAAAAGAAAAAAAAGTTACAAAATACATAGTGCAACAAAAGTTTTTCAAGCATTAAGAATTTTTGTTAACAATGAAATAAGTGAACTTATCTATGGATTAATATCAGCCTCAAAGATCTTAAAAAAAGATGGAATATTAGCTGTTATAACCTTCCATTCGTTGGAAGATAAAATAGTAAAATATTTCTTTAAAAGTTTATCTGAAAATAAAAGCGTTTCTAGATATTTACCTAAAATAGATGAAAAAGAAACTTTATTTAAAATGAAACAAAAAAAACCAATTACGGCTTCACCAAAAGAGTTAGCAGAAAATTTACCATCAAGATCTGCAAAACTTAGATATGTAATTAAAAAGAAAAATTTTTATAATTTTGACTCAGATATTTTAAAGAAATTTAAAAATTTAATTGAAATTGAAAATTTGGGAAAAAAATTATGAAAAAATTTTTTCTTATCACATTTATTTTTTTTTTGGTCTTTTCTACTGCAATCATAAAAAATTCTACAAAAAGAATTGAGGACGATATTTTTGCGATCAATGAAAATTTAAGGGAATTAAAAAAAGATTTTGTAAATCTTAAGTTGGAATATGATTATCTCAGTTCTGCAGAGAAGTTATTGGAATTACAAAACTCATATTTTGATGATGAATTATCAAAAAAAAGCATTCAGGATATAAAAGTTATTGATAAAAGTACTAATAAAATAGAAATAAAAAATTTTAAATTCAAAAATGAATAATAAAAATTTAAAGATTCTTTTAGAAGAAAGTCAAAATGATTTTAAGTACCAAAAAATTAAATCAAATCTAAATATTACATTTAATAGAATTTCATTTATCTTTTTTATCTTTTTTATAATTTTTACAGTTTACTCTATTCATTTAATTCATCTTGGGAGCAGAAATCAGAATGTAAAAATAGAGGATAAATCAAAGTTTATTTCTGATAATCTTTACAGAGCTGATATTGTCGATAGAAATGGACACTACTTAAGCAAAACAGTTAGTTCAATCGATATTGGAATAAGTACAGCTAAAGTTATAGATAAAAAAAAATTGTTAATCAATTTAAAATATATATTTCCAAATAAAGACTATAAAAAAATTAAATCTAAATTAGAAAATAAAAAATTTTTTTATTTTGAAAAAAAAATATCTGATGAAAATTATGAAAAAATTATGAGATTAGGTGATCAGTCTATTCAACCTGAAGAAAGATTAACAAGAATATATCCAGAAAAAAATCTATTTAGTCATATAATTGGTCAAATTGATAGTGACAATAATGGGATATCAGGTTTAGAAAAATCTTTAGATAATGTTTTAAAAAACTCTTCTAAGTCGATCAAGTTAACTGTTGATAAAGATATTCAATTTTTAATTAGAGATGAATTGATAAAGTTTAATGAAGTTTTTAAAACTAAAGGTAGTGCAGCAGTTTTAATGGATGTTAATAATGGAGAGATTTTATCTCTTGTTTCTTTACCTGATTTTGATCCTAATAAGAGAAAAAGAATCACTGACGTAAATTTTATAAATAGAGTAACAAAAGGAGTTTATGAGTTTGGATCAGTATTTAAAACATTCACTTTAGCTGCAGCATTTGATCAAAAAATAATAGAACCTCAAACTAAATTTTTGGATTTACCAAAATCAATTACTTGCGCTGGATTTCCAATTAGAGAGTATGATGAAAAAAATACCGTCAGATTTGACTGCTGAACAAATTTTAATTCGATCTGGTAATATTGGATCAGTAAGGATTGGTCAAGAAGTTGGAGTTGAAAAATTTAAATTATTCTTATCAAAACTTGGTTTAATGAATGAGATTAATTTTGATATAGAGGAAGTAGGTAGACCGTTAAATTTTAATTGGGGGAAATGTCCTCTTGCAACTGCATCTTTTGGTCATGGTATTACCACAACTTTACTCCAGGTTGTCAAACTTATGCAATTATTGTAAATGGAGGTTTTTATATAGATCCTGTCTTAATTAAAAAAGACAAAACATTTAAAAGGGAAAAAATTCTTGATAAAAATGTTTCTAAAAAAATTCTCCCTATTTTAAGGAAAATTGTAACCACTAATGAAGGAACAGCTAATCTTGCAAATGTAAACGGTTATGAAATAGGTGGCAAAACTGGCACTGCAAATAAAAGTTCTGCTGGTGTTTATGTTAATAAAAAAATAAATACTTTTGTGTCAATCTTTCCTACAACAAAACCAAAATTTATTTTAGCAGTAATGTTAGATGAGCCCCAAATTAATTCAGACTATATATATAAATATAGAGATGGTTCAGGTTTTGAACTGAAAGGAAGCCCTAGAAATACTGCTGGATGGAATAGTGTAGAAACCACTGGACATATTGTGGAGAAGATTGGGCCTATTTTAGCCACAAAATATAGCGAGTTTGAATAATCTAATGCAGCTTAAAGACTATATTCCGAATATAAAAAAAAGAATATTCAAAATTTTTTTTCACCGGGTTATCTTTTGAAAGCTCGAAAATAAAGAAAAATTATATTTTTTTTTGCAATTAAAGGAGAAAAAACTGATGGTAATAAGTTTATTCCTGCCGCAATCAGAAAAGGTTCTAAAATTATAGTTTCTGAGACAAAATTTAAAGAATATCAAGATGGAGTTTTATATATTAAAACACAGAATGTAAGAAAATTATTAGCAGAAGTAGCATTCAAAATTTATCGCAAAATACCAAAAAATTTAATTGCTGTTACTGGAACAAACGGCAAATCATCTATTGCAGACTTTTACTATCAAATATTAAAATTGAATCAAAAGAAAGTTGCTTCAATCGGAACCCTAGGAGTGAGGGCAAATGGTTTTAATTTTGATCTAAACAATACGACTACTGATTCTATTAAATTAGGTAAAATATTAAAAAAACTTAAATCTAAAGGAATTGATAATGTTATTATGGAGGCATCAAGTCACGGTCTTAAACAAAATAGGTTAGATGGTTTGAGATTTAAAACAGGGATATTTACAAATTTATCACAGGATCATCTAGATTATCATAAAAATCTTAAGAATTATTTAAAAGCTAAGCTTTA
>CACGWH010000001.1 GCA_902576765.1 uncultured Pelagibacteraceae bacterium | reverse complement strand
CTTTTAATAATAACAGTATCACCCTCGTTAATTCCAGCTTCAATCATTGAGTCTCCCTGTACTTTAAGACCAAAATAATCACCATTTTTTTCTAAGTTACTTGGCAATGGAATTCTAGAAACTTCATTTTGAATAGCTTCTACAGGTGTTCCAGCTGCTATTTTTCCTAAAACGGGCACCTCAGCATCATCAGACATAGGTTTTTCATCATCTAAGCCACCTTTAATAACACTTGGTGAAAAACTATTATAAATATCATTTGCTGAAGCTGTTTCTGGTAATTTAATTACCTCTAACGCCCTTGCTTTATGGGCTAGTCTTTTAATGAATCCTCTTTCTTCTAACGCACTTATTAATCTATGAATTCCTGATTTAGATTTTAAATTTAGTGATTCTTTCATTTCTTCGTAAGAAGGAGATACGCCAGAGCTTCTCAACTTCTTGTTGATAAATAAAAGCAGGTTTTTTTGTTTTTTTGTTAGCATAAGAACAAATATCGTACAAAATCTGTTCTACAAAAGTTCTCTACAATTCACAATAGTAAAAAAGGCAGTAAATAAGGGGATTATTTGACTAAAGAACTGAAAAAATAGAATTATTTTCTAAATTTTTTAAAAGTGATTCACCAATTAAAAAAGTTTTAATGGAAGTTTTTTCAGATAATTCTAAAAGCTCATCTTTCGTTCTAATTCCACTTTCAGAAATTAACGGGCCTTGATGATTGACTAAAATATCATGAATATCAAAAGTTGTATTTATGTCAGTTTTTAAAGTTTTTAGGTTTCTATTATTTATTCCTATCAAAGCATTTTTAAATTTGAGAGCTTGTTTGGCCTCTATAACAGTATGCACCTCAACTATTACAGACATATTTAACTTTAAAGCTTCTTCATATAATTCATTTGCAAGTCTTTCACTGACACCGGCTAAGATAATTAATATAGCATCAGCCCCATAACTTTTAGCTAATGGTATCTGAAACTTGTCTATAAAAAAGTCTTTACATAAAATTGGTAGATTAACTTTCTGTTTAATTTTGCTAATATGGATTAGGTTTCCTAAAAAAAAATCTTCTTCAGTTAAAACTGATAAACAAGAAGCTTTATTATCATTATATATATTAGCTATATTAACAGGATCATAATCTTTAATAATTACACCTGCGGAAGGGCTTGCTTTTTTTATTTCGGCAATAATCGAAAATTTGTTTTCTTTAATATTGTTTTCAATCTTATGTTTAAAATTGATAAATGTTTTATTTGAATCAATTAATTCATTTAATGAATCTAGTGAAATAGTTTTTTTTAAATTTACTATCTTTTCACTTTTTTTTTTTATTATTTTTTCAAGAATATTTTCAGCCATTTTTAATTTTTTCTAAATAATTTTTAACTTTACTTGATAAAATATGTTCTCTTGCATTGCTATATGCATCGGCAAAGTTTTGATGAGTTTCATTTACTATTAATCCTGCAGCTGTATTTAAACAAACAGCTTTAGAAAAATCATTATCTTCCCCTTTGAATATATCAATAATCTTATTTGCGTTAAATTTTGCATCATCACCTACAAGATTTTCAAATTTGTCTGCATTTACATTTAATTCTTTTGGATCAACTGTAATTTCAGAAATCTTATTATCTTTTAATTGAATAATGTTAGTTTTAGCATAAGGAGAAATTTCATCTAAACCATCTTCACTATTTACAATCCATGCAAATTTGATATCTAAATTATTTAAGGCATTCGCAAATATTTTTAAGAGTTTTTTATCAAAGACACCAACCACTTGTCTCTTCACTAAAGCAGGGCTACTTAATGGTCCAATCATATTAAATATGGTTCTTTTTCCAATTTTTTTTCTAGTTGGACCAACAAACTTCATTGCACTATGGTAATTTGGTGCAAACATAAAACCAAAATTATTTTTATTAATTTGATTTTCTATTTCATTTGGCTCTAAATTAATTTTGATATTCAAAGCTTCTAAAACATCACCTGATCCACATTTAGAAGATACAGCTTTATTTCCGTGTTTTGCTACCTTGACACCCATACTTGCAAGCAGCAAAGCAGATGCTGTAGATATATTAAGTGTATTCATGCCATCTCCACCCGTACCACATGTATCAACACAATTATCTACATTAACTCTTTTAGACTTATTTCTAAGAACAAACACTCCACCAGCTATTTCGTCTGATGCTTCACCTTTAATTGATAAAAATGTCAAAAAATCAAATATTTCTTGCTCTTCGGCTTTACCTTCCATTAATAGTTCAAAAGCTGCTTTACTTTCCTCGAATGATAAATTTTCTTTATTCTTAATTTTTTCTATGAATTGTTTCATTGCCTCTAAATTTTAATAAAATTTTTTAAAATTTTAATACCTAACTTAGTTTTAATACTTTCAGGGTGAAATTGCACTCCATGAACATGATATTTTTTGTGTCGGACACCCATTATTAACCCATCTTTAGTTTCAGCAGTAATCTCAAGATCTTTTGAAAGTGATTTTTTTTCAATAATTAAGCTATGATATCGAGTTGCTTCGAAAGTTTTAGGAAGATTTTTTAATATACCGTTTTTATTTGATATTATTTTACTAGTTTTTCCGTGCATAAGTTTTCTTGCTTGAACAATTTTAGATCCAAATACCTGTCCTATTATTTGATGACCCAAACAAACTCCAAGAATAGGTATTTTTCTGTATAAAGATTTTACAATTTTCAAACAATTACCTGATTGGTTAGGATTACCTGGTCCAGGTGAGATTACAATTTTATTGTACTTTTTCTCTATAATTTCTTTTGAATTAATTTGGTCATTTCTAATAACATCAACTTTTACTTTCAATGAAGATAGGTAATGATAGAGGTTAAAAGTAAAACTATCATAATTATCAATTAGAACTATTTTTTTCATTTTAGCGCATTAATTAAAGCTTTAGCTTTGTTTACAGTTTCTTCATATTCTTTGAGTGGTTTGCTATCTGCAACTATTCCAGCACCAGCCTGAACATAAAATTTATTTTTTTTAGCAACAGCAGTTCTCAGCGCTATACAAGTATCAAATTCTCCATTAGCAGAAAAATACCCTATACCTCCTGCATAAACTTTTCTTTTTGTTGTTTCCAATTCATCAATTATTTCCATAGCTCTAATTTTGGGAGCGCCAGAAACAGTTCCTGCAGGAAAACCTGCTAATAATGACTTAAATTTTGAAAACCTCTTATCATGCTCTCCTATAACATTTGAGACAATATGCATAACATGAGAATATTTCTCAATAATAAAACTTTCAGTCACTTTTACTGAATTAATTTTTGAAACTTTACCAGCATCATTTCTTCCTAAATCTAGAAGCATTAAATGTTCTGCAAGCTCTTTTTTATCTTTGAGAAGATCTTTTTTGTAAAATTGATCTTCTTTATGTGTTTTTCCACGTGGTCTTGTTCCTGCTATTGGTCTTACGGTGATCTTGTTATCTCTAAGCCTTACTAATATTTCAGGACTTGCACCAATTATTTGAAAGTCATTAAAATTAAAATAAAACATGAAAGGCGAGGGATTAGTAATTCTAAGTTTTTTGTAAATATCTAAAGGTTTCTTATTTAAATTAGTTTCAAATCTTTGACTCAAAACTACTTGAAATATATCACCTAATTTAATGTATTTTTTTGCTTTATTTACCATAGAAATGAATTTACTTTTTGGAATATTAGATTTTACTTTTATATTTTTAGAAAAAAAATTTTCGTTTTTTTTTAAAATTTTAATTGATGACTGAATAAATAATCTAAAAATATCAGCTTTTATTTCTTCGTATTTTTGATGATAATCTTTAATTTTTTCATCTTTAAATATGTTAATTATAAAAAATATTTCCTTTTTTACATTATCGTGAATCACTAGTGTTTTTGGTCTTAAAAGTCTTACATCAGGTAACTTAAGATCATTTTTACAATTATTAGGAATTTTTTCGATATATCTAATTGAGTCGTAGGAAAAAAAACCAGATATTAGAGAGCAAATTTTTGGTAAATCTTTTGGTGTTTCAAATCTAAAATCCTCAATTATATTTTCAATTAATTTCTCTGGGCTATCTTTTAATTTTATCTTTTTATTTTTTTTTATTTGATAAGAGGTATTATTATTGAATTCCCAAATTTTATCAGGATTTTTCCCAAATATTGTATATCTGCCTTTTATTTTCCCTTTTTCAACTGACTCAAATATAAAACTGTTTTTTTCTTCTAAAAAATTGTCGATTAAATTTAATATTTCTTCGTCATTTTTAACTTTTTTAGATGTATAAATGATTTGATTTTTTCTGTTTCTGTGTCGAAACTTAAAATCTTTGAAGTTTCGATTAATTTTCATTAAAAATTATTTTTTATTCTCTCAATCGTTTTTTGATTAAGATTTACTTTGTATTTATTATTTAAAAATAAATCGTAAGATTTTAATATTGAGTTCTTATTATTTGTTTTTTGTTTAATAATATAATTTTTGAAATTATCTTCATCATTTCTAATTTCCATATCTTTAAAACTATTTATTCTTGCTAAGTAAATATTATCTTTTTCATCATTAATTAAAGTTATAGTATTCACTGGCATTGAATATAAAAGCTCAATAGCATTTATATCAAATTTTTTATTATCTTTAACAGAATTTAATTCAATTTTTTCAATTTTATCTTTACCCATATTTAAAAAATCATTCTTGTTAAAATCATTATTCTTAATTCTTTTTAATAAATCACTGTTGTACTCAAATTTATTTTTTTGTGAAATTAGTTCAATTATTTCTCCCCGAGTTTGTTTATCTTTTAAATCAGGATCTCTATTTTCAATATTTTGAATTTGATATAAAACGTAATCGTTTTCATCCTCGATAATATCAAATTTATTATCCCTTAATTGGTAGATTTTTTTCTCTATTTCTTTTTTATCATCTGAAAATTTGAAATTTTTTACATTGGTAGATGATAAATTAAGATTTGAAACTATATCATCAAAATTAATATCATTAGATATATCAATTTCAATTTGGTCAATTTTATCAAAAAAAGCTTGATTAAATTCATCGACCCCAACTAAATTAGTTGGATTTAAAATAGTGTATTTGAAATCAATATACTCAATTTTGAGGTTATCTTTATTTTCAAAAAGAAATTCATTTAAATCTTTTTCAGAAAACTCATTTTTTTTTTTATAAAAATTTTCCAAGTTGAAAAATTCTAAATTTAATTTTCTATTTTCATCATTAAATAATTTTGTCACTAAAAAATTTGGCGAGGTAGTACCTGCACCTATATAGTCAAATAAGTTTTTTTGGGACTCTCTTTTTTTTAGTCTTTGCTCAAATAATGGCGCAGAGATATTATTTTCAAGTAAAAATTTCTCATATTTTATTCTTTGAAATTTTCCTGTATCGTCAAAAAAATTTTTGTTATTTTTAATTTTTTTTAATAGCGTTTCTTCGTTAAGTAAAATTTTATAACTCTCAATTTCTAGATCAAGAAGTTTTGTTGAAATCAAAGTTTGTAAAAGTTCTTCAATGATATTATTTTCTAAATTATTTCTAATGGTTTCCCCTGCAATATTTATTTCATCTAAATAAACAAAAAAATCACTAGTTGAAATATTTGTTTTATTTATTTTCGCTAGGTTATTTGTATTACCACTACTAAACATACCTCCCATACCCCAGAATACAAAGGGTATAATCATGATAAAAACTAATAAGCCAGCAAACTTAGTTTTGGCAAAATTTCTAAAGCTACCAATCATTAATCTATAAATTTATTGATCTATAAAAAGCAAAGCTATAAATTAAAAAATAACATATGACAAATAAATATATGTATTTTATTGCTAATTGGAAAATGTTTGGAGGTTTGAATTCGCTAAATTCACTGCATAAAATAGTTAAATTTTTTAAAACTTTCAAAAAAAACAAGTCTATCAAAATAATTTATTGTCCACCAAATATATTAATTCGACCAATGTCAAAAAAACTCAAAAACTCTAAAATTGAAGTGGGTGCACAAAATTGTCACGAAAATGATACTTATGGAGCATTCACTGGATCAGTAAATTCAATGATGTTGAAAAATGTTGGAGCTAAATATGTAATAATTGGACATTCAGAAAATAGACAATCAGGAGAAAATGATAGATTAATTAATTTGAAAATAAAAAGTGCTTTAAATTCAGGACTAAAGGTAATTTTTTGTATTGGAGAAACTTTAAAAGAAAAAAGAAAAAAAATTACTAAAAAAGTTTTAAATTTACAATTAAGAAAGGGTTTAAACAAAATTAAAAATAATAGAAATATTATAATTGCTTACGAACCAGTTTGGTCTATAGGCACTGGTTTAATTCCAAAATCAACAGATTTATCAGATACAATCGATTTTATAAAAAGTAAGAAAAAAAAAAATAAAGTTTTATATGGTGGATCAGTAAATCCGAAAAATATTATTCAGTTAAGATCTATTGATAATATTGATGGATTTTTAGTTGGTGGGGCTTCTCAAGATGCAAAAAAATTTATTGATATAATCAAAAAATCCTTTAATTAAAACTCCATGGAAAATATTTTTTTAATCCTTAATATCATATTTGCAATTATTTTAGTTTTACTAGTTTTAATGCAAAAATCTGAGGGTGGGGCACTAGGAATAGGTGTTTCACAAGAAAATTTTATGTTTTCAAGATCTGCTGGTAATTTTATGACCAAAGCAACTGCTATAGTTGCTGCATTATTTATTATTTGTAGTTTAGGTCTCACTATCATTTCTAGAGGTGATTTGGCTCCAACATCATCTGTTTTGGACACAGTGAAAGAAAAGACCGAAGATACACCTGAAATACCAGAGAATAATAATTAATCCTTTTCAATCGCTTTTTTATTCGCTATAAGATAATTCCATGGCGCGATTTATATTTGTCACGGGCGGCGTGGTTTCATCATTAGGAAAAGGTCTCTCTTCAGCTTCATTAGCTTATTTACTTCAATCTAGAGGTTATAAAGTTAGATTAAGAAAACTTGATCCTTATTTAAATGTAGATCCAGGTACGATGAGTCCATTTCAACATGGAGAGGTTTTTGTAACTGATGATGGAGCAGAAACAGATCTTGATTTAGGTCATTATGAAAGATTTTCTGGAGTGTCAGCTAAAAAATCAGATAATATAACAACAGGAAAAATTTATAATGATGTTCTCAAAAAAGAACGTAAAGGAGAATATCTTGGTAAAACTGTTCAAGTAATACCCCATATTACAGATCGTATTAAAGAATTTATTAAAAAAGACTCATCAAAGGAAGATTTTGTAATTTGTGAAATAGGTGGAATTGTAGGAGATATTGAAAGCTTACCTTTTATAGAAGCAATAAGACAGTTTGCAAATGATATAGGAAAAAAAAATACGCTATTCATTCATTTAACGCTTGTTCCTTACTTAAAATCCTCAGATGAAATTAAAACCAAACCTACCCAACATTCTGTCAAAGAATTAAGAAGTATAGGTATTCAGCCAGACATAATTATTTGTAGATCTGAGAGATCAATACCATTGGAACATAGAAAAAAAATATCATTATTTTGTAATGTTAACATTAAAAATGTAATTGAAACTGTAGATGTGAGGACTATTTATGAGGCACCAATCAGTTTTTTTAAGGAAAAATTAGATATTCAAGTTTTAAATTACTTTAATTTAAAATCAAAAAAACCAGTTAATTTAAATCCTTGGAAAAAAATTACTAAAATTATTTTACAAACAAAAAAACAAGTAAATATTGCAATTATTGGAAAGTATATCGAATTAAAAGATGCCTATAAATCTCTTGATGAAGCACTCACCCATGGTGGTATTGAAAATAATACTAAAGTAAACCTAGTTAGGATTGATTCTGAGAAATTAGAATTATCAGAGATACCAAAAAAACTTAAAAATATTTCTGGAATTTTAATACCTGGTGGTTTTGGTAAAAGAGGTACTCACGGAAAAATTGCTGCAATTAAATATGCAAGAAATAATAAAATCCCATTCCTCGGAATTTGTTATGGAATGCAAATGGCAATAATCGAATTTGCAAGAAACAAACTAAATTTAAAAAAAGCCACTTCTAGTGAGTTTGATAAAAATGGACTTCCAGTTATAGGTTTAATAAATGAATGGATTAAAGACGGCAAAACTATAAAAGGAACAGATAAAGACTTGGGAGGCACAATGAGATTGGGTTCTTACGAGGCTAAATTGAAAGATAATTCTATGATTAGAAAGATTTATGGAAAGAAAGTAGTTAACGAGAGACATCGACACAGATATGAAGTTAATATTAACTATAAGGACAAATTTGAGAAAAAAGGATTGGTTTTTTCTGGTTTATCTCCAGATGGTTTATTACCTGAGATAATTGAACTAAAAAATCATCCTTGGTTTATTGGTGTTCAGTTTCATCCAGAATTTAAATCTAGACCTTTAGCTCCTCATCCTTTATTCTCATCTTTTATCAAAGCAGCTAAAAATCATAAATGAACAACATAAAAGTTAATTGTGGAAAAATAGAAATCTCAAACGATAAAAAAATTTGTATTATCGCTGGTCCTTGTCAACTTGAGTCAGAGCAACATGCAATGGATATGGCTGGTAAAATAAAAGAAATTACTGGTAAATTTGGTTTAGGTTTTATTTATAAAACATCATTTGATAAAGCCAATAGAACAAGCCTCAAAGGCAAAAGAGGAGCAGGTTTGGAAGCTTCTCTTCCTGTATTTGATAAAATTAAAAAAGAACTAAATATACCTGTTTTGACAGATATTCATAATATAGAACAATGCTCTATAGTTGCGAAGCACGTTGATATATTACAAATTCCTGCTTTCTTGTGCAGACAAACAGACTTGTTAGTAGCTGCAGCTAGCACTAATAAAATAATTAATGTAAAAAAAGGTCAATTCTTAGCACCATGGGATATGGTAAATGTAACTAAGAAAATTTCAGATTCTGGAAATAAAAATATTTTAGTTACAGAGAGGGGAGCAAGTTTTGGTTATAACACATTAGTTTCAGATATGAGGTCAATACCTATAATGGCAAAAAATGGTTATCCAGTGATATTTGATGCTACACATTCTGTTCAGCAACCTGGTGGACTAGGAGAAAAAAGTGGAGGTCAAAGAGAATTCGTTGAGTATCTAGCGAGAGCAGCTGTAGCTGTAGGTGTTGCAGGAGTTTTTATAGAAACTCACCAGGACCCAGATAACGCACCCTCAGATGGACCTAATATGGTTCCATTAAATAAACTAGAGAGTTTGTTAAAACAACTTACAGATATAGATAACTTAATTAAAAATTAGTGAGTCAAATTTTAAAAGTAAAAGCACGTCAAATTTATGACAGCAGAGGTAATCCAACTGTAGAGGCTGAAGTTTTTATAAAAAATAATAGCGCTAAAGCCATTTGTCCTTCAGGTGCATCCACTGGTACTTATGAGGCTTTTGAAAAAAGAGATATTAATAATAAAAAATATTTAGGTAAAAGTGTTTTAAATGCAATCAAATTAGTAAATTCTAAAATTTTTAAAAAATTAAAAGGTGAAAATATTCATAATCAAGAAAGAATTGACTCGTTGATGATTAACTTAGATGGCACAAGACAAAAAGCAAAATTAGGAGCCAACTCAATTCTTGCTGTTTCAATGGCAGTTAAAAAACTTTCTGCTAAAGTGAAGAAGTTACCTTTATATAAAACTTTTTCTGTAAAAAACAATTTTCAGCTTCCTTATCCGTTAATGAATATAATTAATGGTGGTGCGCATGCAAATAACGATTTGAGAATTCAAGAATTTATGATTAGACCTGATAAAGCAAAAAGTTTTTCTGAGGCAATGAGAATGTGTTTTTTGGTAATAAATAATTTAAAAAAATTATTAAAAAATAATGGATTATCTACATCTGTAGGTGATGAAGGTGGATTTGCACCAATGATCTCAAGCAATAACAAAGCTTTAGACCTTATAGTGTCAGCAATTAAAAAATCTGGTTTTAAAAATGGCAAAGATATTTCGATTTGTTTAGATGTAGCTGCAAATGAATTGTATAAAAAAAATAAATATTCTATTCATTCAAAAAATTATGTATCTGTAGATAAATCAATTAAAGAGTATAAAAAAATAATAAAAAAATATAAAATTAAATCTATTGAAGATCCGTTTGCTGAAAATGATTGGATTTCATGGAATAAGTTGATGAAATCAACTCAAAAAGTTCAAATAGTTGGTGATGATCTTTATGTAACAAATTTAGAAAGACTTAAAAAGGGATTTTTAAATGTTTCATCTAATGCAATATTGATAAAACTTAACCAAATTGGCACTGTCTCCGAAACACTCGAAGTTATAAAATTTGCCCAAATTATTGGTTTCAAAACTATTATTTCTCATAGGTCCGGAGATAGTGAGGACACTTTTATTGCTGATTTAGCTGTTGGAACTAATTCAAATCAAATTAAAACTGGATCTTTGGCTAGATCTGAAAGAGTAGCTAAATATAATCAATTATTACGTATTGAAGAAGAACTTGGCAAAAAAGCAAGAATGAATAAGATTCATTAATGCTTAAAAGATTAAAAAAAAACTATTTTTTACTAATATCTATTTTTTTAATATTGTACTTTTTTTTCAACCTTTTGTCTGGACAAAGAGGTTTAATCTCTTATTTTGAAAAAAAAAAATTTTTAAAAAACTTACAAAAACAGGAATCCTTATTAATTAATCAAATAAATGACTTGGATTTTAAAAATTCATTATTAAGTGACAATCTTGATCTTGATTATATTGAAACTTTGATTAGAGAAAGGTTATTATTTGGCAAAAAAAATGAAAAAATTTATATAATTAAAAATAATGAAAATTAGACATCCAGAAAAAAGAAATAAACCGATAAATCCAATTAAAAAAAAACCGAATTGGATAAGATCAAAATTATCAAACAGCAAAGAGTTTTTCTTAACAAAAACAATTGTAAATAAAAATAATCTTGTAACAGTTTGTCAGGAAGCTAATTGTCCAAATATTACTGAATGTTGGAGCAAAAGACACGCTACATTCATGATCATGGGTGATACTTGCACAAGAGCATGTGCATTTTGTGATGTTAAAACTGGTAAACCAGGAAAACTTGACTCTCTTGAGCCAATAAAAATTGCAGAAGCTGTAAAAAAATTAAATTTAAAACACGTTGTAATTACATCAGTTGATCGAGATGATTTGGATGATGGCGGATCTAATCATTTTTATGAAGTAATTAATCAAACACGAAAAACTAATCCTAATACTACAATTGAAGTTTTGACGCCAGATTTTTTGAGAAAAGGTGACTCTTATAAAAAAGTTTTAGAGGCTAACCCTGATGTTTTTAATCATAATATTGAAACTGTTCCTAGTCTCTATTTAAAAGTAAGACCAGGTTCTAGATATTTTGCATCTTTAGAACTTTTAAAAAATGCCAAAATAGTAAATAAAAAAATTTTTACTAAGTCAGGAATAATGGTTGGTCTTGGTGAAACCAGAGATGAAATTTTACAAGTTATGGATGATTTAAAATCTGCTGATGTAGATTTTCTAACTATCGGTCAATATTTACAGCCATCTGTCAGACATTTTCCACTCGAAAGATATTATACACCACAAGAATTTGACGAATTAGGAAAAATTGCAAAAGCTAAAGGTTTTTTATTAGTTTCATCATCTCCTTTAACTAGATCTTCTTATCATGCAGATGAAGATTTTGCCAAACTTCAGCAAAACCGAATTAACATCAATTAATGCCCAAGGCTTCAGTTAAGCGATTAATTGAATGTAAAAAAAAAGATTTAATAGATTTGGTTTTAGACATTGAAAAATATCCAGAATTTGTTCCTTTTTGCTATAATGCAAAAATATATAAAAATAAAGACCAAGGTGATCTAAAGAATATTATTGCTGACCTTACAATTGGAAAAGGACCATTTAAAGATACATATAAAAGTGATGTGATCTTTAATAAAAAAAAAGATTCTATATTTGTAAAAAATATTGATGGACCTTTAAACCATCTATCAAATAATTGGATTTTTAGTGATCAAAAAAATGGTTATACAGAAGTAACTTTTGATATTGATTTTGAAATCAAAAATAAATTTTTAAATTCTTTAATGATCATTTCATTTCAATTTGGATTAGAGAAAATTGCTGACGCTTTTCAGAAGAGAGCAAAAGAATTATTTCACAGTTCTAAGAATTAAATTTAAGGCTTTATTCACTGAAGCTTTTTGTATTGAAGATCTTTTTTTACTTTTAAATAAGCACTTATTTACACTAATTTTATTACCTTTCTTAATTCCAATATAAACTAATCCTACAGGTTTTGATTTAGTACCACCTTTTGGGCCCGCTATTCCAGTAATTGAAACATTAATATTGGCTTTTGAGATTTTAGATAAATTGTTTACCATCATTAAACAGCATTCGTGACTTACTGCACCGTATTTCTGAATAATATTTTTATTTACTTTTAAAATTTTTATTTTTGCATGGTTTGAATAAGTAACAAATCCTAAATTAAATACTTTAGATGCTCCACTTGTAGATGTTATTTTGCTAGCTAGTAGTCCACCAGTGCATGATTCTACAACCGAAATTCTAAGTTTCTTTTTGGCTAAAATCTTAATTAATGATTTCATCACATCAAATAACTACTTAAAACCATAAAACAAATTAAAGATATAACAACATAAAATCCTGCACAAACATCATCCATAATTACACCAAAACTATTTTTGTAGTTTTTGTCAAAATAATTAACAGGGAAAGGTTTTACAATATCAAAAAATCGAAACAGGATAAAACAAACACCATAAAATATTAGAGCTTCATCAGGAGATTTTTTTATTCCATGAGAAATCTCGTATAAATAAATTGGAATAGATTGACCAATGAATTCATCAATTATTACCTCTTTAGGATCTTTATTATCACTATCTTTAATGTGCAAGGCAACAGAAAAAAAAGATAATACAAAAATGATCAATAAACCTAATAATATTATATTTGAAGGAATAGATAGAATATGAAAAAAAAAATAAAGTATAATTACCGTAGCCAAAGATCCATAGGTTCCAGGAATAGGTTTTATTTTTCCTAAACCAAACATTGTTACAAATAACGAGTTTAAATTTTTAATCATACTTTGTGATTGAAATTATAACTTCACAAGCTATGGCTTTCTCTTTACCTATTAATCCTAATTTTTCAACTGTTTTACCTTTTAAATTAATTTGGTTATTATTTAAATTCATAATTTTTGAAATAGAATTAACTATCTTATTTCTATATTTTGAAACTTTAGGCTGCTCGCAAATTAAATTAATATCAAGATTATTTATAATAAAATTTGCCTTATCTAAATTAATTAAGATGGGTTTTAACATTTTTACAGATTTAATATTCTTAAATTTTTTTGTATTAGGAAAAAGACTACCAATATCTTTTTTTTGTGTAGCACCTAAAATTGCATCAATTATTGAATGCAAAATTACATCTCCATCTGAATGGCCTTTAAGTCCAGAATGAAAAGGTATTCTTGATCCACCTAAATAAAGTCTTCTATTTTTAACTAATTTATGAATATCAAAGCCTATGCCAAAAAAAGTTTTTGGTTCATTAATATCATCTAAAAAAGTAATTTTATTATTTTGATTTTCACCTGGTATAAATTTTATTTTATAATCATTATTTATAAAAAGGGATGCCTCATCACTCACTTGATTGTTTTGATTTATTGCTAAATTGTATAATTCTTTAAATGCAAACGCTTGTGGTGTTTGAGTTAAAAATGAATCATTTCTTTTAATGTTAAATACTCGATTTTTAATTTTGTATTTTATTGAATCTTTTGAAGAAATTATAGGTACAACAGCTTTATTTTTTTTTAAACTATTTGTTATTTTTTTAAGTAATCTTATTGAAAAATTTGGTCTAGCAGCATCATGTATAAAGACATTTTTTGGTTTATATTTTTTTATAAATTTCAATGCATTTAATGTAGAGTCCGATCGTTCTTTTCCTCCTTTAATAATTTTAATAGACTTGGAATATATTTTATTTTTAAAATGAATAGCATTATTTGTGACAACTATTATTTTCTTAAAAAGCTTTGAATTTAATGATTTTTCTATTGAATGTTCGATAATCTCTTTATTTTTATAAATATAGAATTGTTTGTCCAAATTTTTATGAAATCTCTTACTTTTACCTGCCGCTAATATTACAAAGTAGTTGTTCATTTATTTAAATACTATAATTCTAAATTATGGTTGAGTTTTTGAAAAAAAATATATTTATCATAATTCTATCTAGTATCACACTATTTATAGGTTTTTTAACATTTTTAACATTTATCGATAGAGGCTTTATAGAACTTAACCAAGATAATTTACAGTATTTATTAATTTTAAATATATTTTTACTTTTTTTATTATTTGTATTTATTTTCAATGAAATTAAAAAATCTATCAAAATTGATATTGATAAAGACGGATTAACTTCTAACAAAAGATATATAACTTATTTTTCTTTATTTACGCTAATACCATCGATTTTAATTTCTATTTTTTCATTATTTTTATTTACTTTTGCTTTAGAAAAATATTTTGACAAAAAAGTTACAACAGTTGTTAATAATTCTTACGAATTAGCAAAAAGCTACGTTCAAGAAGTAAGAAATAAGATTGAAGCTGATATAATCTTGATAGCGTTTGATACTAATAAAAGTGCAAAATTCCTTAATGAAAATTCAAACGAATATCTTCGATTTTTAAGAACGCAAAAATTAATTAGAAATGTAGATGAAATACACATAATCGATAAAGATAAAGTTTTATTTTATTCTTCAGAAAATAAAGAGAATTATAAGCCACCTATAGATCGAGCATTAAATCTAGTATTAGAAGATGATCGTCCATTAAAGATAATTAACGCTCCAGCTAATATTTCTGCTGCAATTATGAGATTGCAAAATTTTGAAAATAGATTTTTATATGTTGTAAAATATTTAGATAAAGATATTTCAAATTATCTAAACGAGTCTCAAGAGGCTATAAGCTTTTATTATAACGTTGAGGAAAGAAGCACAGGAATAAAAATTTCCTTTGCTATAATCTACATTATAATAGTTTCTTTATTATTATTTGTATCAATAACTATCGCTATAAGATTTTCTTCAAGGTTTTTTAGGTCCATAAATAATTTGATATTAGCTTCAACAGCAATCGGTCAGGGTGACTTAGATATCAAAGTACCTGAAATTAAAACTGATAAAGATATGGAAGTATTAAATAAAAATTTTAATTTGATGATTAAGAGGTTGAAAAATCAACAAGAGAAATTAATTATAACTGAAAGACATGAAGCTTGGGGAAATTTGGCAAGAAAACTTGCACACGAAATTAAAAACCCATTAACTCCTATTCAATTAACCATAGATAGAATTAAAGATAGATATTCTGATAAAATAGATGAGCAAGATCAAATTAATTTTAAGGAAAATCTTAAAATCATAAATAATCAAATAAAACAAATTGAAAATTTAGTTAACGAATTTTCTGATTTTGCAAGAATGCCAAAACCAATTTTTAAAAATAATGATTTAATCAAAATTTTAGAGGAGAATATAAAATTAGTTTCCGAAATTGATAAATCAATAATTATTACCTTTTCAAAAAATTTAGAAAAAATTTTATTTAATTGTGATAAAGAGCAAATGGGAAGAGTATTTTTTAATTTGATCAAGAATTCTATTGAAAGTATTGAGCAAAAAACTGAAAAAGACCCAAATTTTGAGAAAAAAATAGCAATTGAAATTTTAGATAATAATGATCATATTAAGTTTATATTGATTGATAATGGTTTAGGCTTTGATAAAAAAACAAATAACATTAAAGAAATACTAAATCCTTATTATACTACAAAAAAAAACGGTACTGGTTTAGGTTTATCAATAGTAAGTAAAATTATAAATGATCATAACGGAGAAATTAATTTTATTTCAATTTCTGAAGGTGCAAAAATAGAAATTACTTTTAAAATAGATGGCAATAGAAATACTCATAGTTGATGACAACTCGGATATTAGAAATATCCTAAATGAATTAATATTAGACGCTGGTTATAAAACCAGATTAGCTGCAAATTATAATCAAGCATTAACGGAAATTGATAAAAAAGTTCCTGATATTGCAATATTAGATGTAAAACTTGATAAAGGTGATAATGATGGAATAGAATTATTATCTCATATTAAATCTAAAAACAAAGACGTTCCTGTAATTATTATTACGGGACATGCAAACATAGAGATGGCTGTCAATTCATTGAAACATGGTGCATTTGAATTTGTTGAGAAGCCTTTTGATCAAAATCGATTGTTAAATTTTATAAAAAGAGCAGTTGAAAATTTAAATTTGAAAACTCAAAATAAAGATTATGAAAACAAATTGTTTTCATCCTATGAGTTAGTTGGAAATAGCAAAAATATTTCAACTATAAGAGATCAAATAAAAAAAATTTCATTAACTGAAAGTAGAGTTTTAATTAATGGTCCTTCTGGATCAGGTAAAGAATTAATTGCTAGAAAAATTCATAAAAATTCAAATAGATCTTCAGAGCCATTTATTATCTTAAATGGAGCATTATTAGATACAAATAAATATGAATTAGAGTTATTTGGAGAAGAAAAAGAAAATGGATCAATTTCTTATGGTGCTTTGGAAAAAGCAAACAAAGGTACATTATTAATTGATCAGGTTTCTGAGATTCCATTAGAAATTCAATCTAAGATTTTGAGAGTTTTGACTGATCAAAAATTTAAAAGGCTTAATGGAAATAATGATGTTAACGTGGATGTTAGATTGATTTGCTCATCAAGTAAAGATTTAAAGGATGAAATTAAGATAGGTAATTTCAGAGAAGATCTTTATCATCGTTTAAATGTTTTTGAAATAAATATTCAATCGTTAAACGATAGAGTTTCAGATATTCCTTTATTGATAGATTATTTTTCAAAAAAAATCTCAGATAATTATAATATCAAACAATTACAAATTGATGAAAATGACAGTTATATTTTAAATCATAATTGGAAGGGAAATGTAAGAGAACTGAGAAATTTAATTGAAAGAATTGCAATATTACAACCTGAAACGAAAGAAAAAATTTCAAATATTGTAAAAGAGTCTCTTAAAAATGACACATTTAATGAAAAGATAAAAGAAAATAGCCTTTCTGTGCCTTTAAAAGAGGCTAGAGAAAAATTTGAAAAAGAGTATTTAACTATTCAATTGAAGAAATTTAATGGAAATATATCTAAAACAGCTAACTTTGTTGGAATGGAAAGAAGCGCTCTTCACAGAAAATTAAAGGGTTTAGGAATAAAAGAATTTAATTAAAATGAATATAATTATTTGTGGCGCTGGAAGAGTAGGATTTACTATAGCTAAATTACTGAGTGAACAAGGCCACTCCATTACTGTTATTGACCAATCAAGCGAGGATATTCAAAAAATAGATGACAGCTTAGATGTTAAAGCGATCGTTGGAAAAGCAACTTATCCCTCAATTCTTGAAAAAGCCAATGCTTCTGAAACAGATATGATAATTGCTGTCACTAGAAATGATGAGATAAACATGCTGATATGTCAAATCGCTTTTTCAATATTCAAAATACCAAAAAAAATAGCTAGAATAAGATCTCAAGATTATTTAAATCCAAAATTCACTAGAGTTTATAATAAAGAAAACTTACCTATTGATGTAATAATTTCTCCTGAAATTGAAATTGCTAAATCAATTCAAAGAAAATTAGAAGCTCCAGGTGCACTTGATAGCGTTCCATTTGCTGACAATAAAATTCGTTTATTAGAAATTTTGATAAAAAACGATTGTAAATCGATTGGAATCAAATTTAATGAATTAGCAAAAAAATACCCAAAACTTGAAGCTAATATCATAGGTATAAATAGATCTGACAAGTTTTTTATCCCCAAAAAAACAGACTCGGTTAAAAAAGAAGATAAAGTTTATGTAATAATAAATTCTTCACAAATGTCAGAAACTTTAGAGGCATTTAGTCATTCAGAAAAAATATCAAAAAAAATATTAATTATTGGTGGTGGAAATATTGGATTTAACCTAGCAAAAAATATCGAAGATACTTTGGAAACAGTGAGAGTAAAAATAGTTGAAAAAGATAAACAGCGTGCCGAATATTTAGCAAGTGAACTTAATGATGCGATAGTAATTAATGGTGACGGTTTAGATGAGGAAGTTTTAACCGAAGCAAACTTAGAGGAAGCTGAAACTGTTTTAGCATTAACCAATGATGACGAGGACAATTTGATGGTGAGCGTTCTAATTGAAAAGTTTGCTAAAGATAAAAAAAATATCGAAGATAAAAGAACTATGGCATTAACTAACAAACCAAATTATTCATTACTTCAGTCATCTTTAAAAATAGATGATCTAATTGACCCAAGAATGACAACTGTCTCAAGTATATTAAAACATATTCACAAGGGAACGATTGAGAACGCTTATACAATATCTAATGGTGAATATGAAGTTATAGAAGCTGAAATAATTGAAACATCAGAATTAATAAACAAAGAAATTAAAAATTCAAATCTTCCTGAAGAGTCAAGAATAGGTGCTGTTTTAAGAGATAAAAAAATTATTATCCCAAGATCAAATTTTATATTCAAAAAAGATGATAGAGTAGTTTTTATTGTTAAAAAAGATTCAATACCTTTAGTTGAAAATATTTTTAGATTAAGTTCAGTATAATTGAATGTTTGGAATAGAAACTAGATATTTAAGTTTTTTTTTTGGATTAGTATCGATCTTATCTTTTTTTAATATAATTTATTCCTACTATCTAAATTTATATTTGAATTTAGATACTTATTATTTAAGTTTTTTTTGTTCATTAGTAATATCAATTTTATTTTACAATTTAAAATTTGAACAAAAAAGATTAACTATTTTCAATAAGATTTTTACAATTTTTGTTGGATATATTTTTGTACCATTAGTTCTGTCAATCCCTTTTTATTTTAGTATTTATAATTTAACTTTATTAAATTCTTTTTTTGAAGCTATATCAGGTTTTACATCAACTGGATTTACAATATTTGATAACATAAAACATATTGATCAAAGCTTGATTTTATGGAGATCATCAACCCAATGGATAGGAGGTCTTTATTTTTTATTTTCAATAATTTTTTTAATTGATATTTATGATGAGAATTTTAAGAAAACTTTAACGAATTTTATATCCTTTGATAGTTCAGAAATTTTTAAACAAGCTATTAAAATCTTTTTACTATATTCAGTTTTAACATTAATAATATTCATAATTTTGAATATTTTCTCCATAAGAACATTCGACTCATTAAATTTAGCATTTAGCCTTATATCCTCTGGAGGTTTTTTACCTGTAAATGATTTATCGATTATACTTAAAGAAAATTCACAAGTAATTATTACATCATTACTCATGTTAACTTCTTTTTTTAGTATTTTTTTTAGTTACAATTTAGTTTTTTTTAAAAAAAGAAATATCAATTTTTTCTATGAAGATTTGCATTTGATTATTTATTTCTTGTTTATCGTTACAATATTTTTTCTTTTTTTCAGTTTTAATAATGAATTTTCAGATAACCTTTTATCTATTTCAAGTAGCATGTCTAATATTGGTTTTTCTGTTAATGAAAATCAGCCAAGATTAGACTTTTTATTATTGATTTTAGTTATTATAGGAGGCTCTTTTTTTTCTACAAGCTCGGGTTTAAGATTTGTTAAGATTTATTCTCTTTTCAAATATTCAATTAATCAAATTTTATCATTTAGTAGACCAAAAAATGTTTTTATGAATAAATTAATGTTTACTAATATTAAATTTGATTTTGCTGAAATAAATAAATATTTTTTAACTATAATTATATTCATTTTATCACTTTTTATTTTATCTTCTTTATTAAGTTTTAGTGGCATCGATTTTGAAAAATCATTTAAATTATCTATTTTAACATTAATGAATACTGTGAATTCTTCTTTATATGGTTTAGAAGATTTTGACTTTAATAGTTTGCATTATTTTATAAAATATTGTCTTATTTTATTTATGATTATTGGTAGAATAGAGTTATTAACAATCCTTCTACTTTTAAAAAAATTTCTTTTTAAAAATTAGCTTATTGTTGTATATGTATTCATTAATATATGCGCCCTTAGCTCAGCTGGATAGAGCATCGGTTTTCTAAACCGAGGGTCGTAGGTTCGAATCCTTCAGGGCGCGCCATTATTGTCTTTTTTGTATATATTTTTCTAAAGAATTTCCTTGACGCAATTTTTACAAATAGCACATTAATATTAAATTTTTCTTGAAGAGAGTTTTTTTACATGCTTAAATTATGAATATTCAAAACACTGTTTTGAATTATTTGTTAACAAATAAATAATAACAAAAGGAAGAATAATGTTTAAATACTTAAAACAATTAACTTCTTTAGTTGCTATGGTAGCTGTGTTGTTTACTTTTACAACAGAGTCTATGGCTGCTAAAAAATCTAAAACACTTAAAAACACTCAAAAGAAAGGTTTTGTAAGATGTGGAGTATCTCAAGGTCTTCCAGGATTTTCTAATGCTGATGCTGCAGGAAATTGGACTGGTGTTGACGTTGATGTATGTAGAGCGGTAGCTGCTGCAGTATTAGGTGATGCAAACAAAGTTAAGTTTACACCACTAAGTGCTAAAGAAAGATTTACAGCTTTAACATCTGGTGAGATTGATATTTTATCAAGAAACACAACTTGGACACTTTCTAGAGATGCTGATATTGGACTTACTTTCGTAGGAGTAAACTTTTACGATGGTCAAGGTTTTATGGTTAGAAAAAGTTCAGGTATCACTTCAGTAAATCAATTCAAAAATGGTATCTCAGCTTGTACAAACATTGGTACAACAACTGAGTTAAACATGAGAGACTTCTTTAATTCAAAAGGAATTTCTTATGAACCAGTAGCTTTTGAAAAAGCAGACGAAGTTGTTGCTGCTTATGATTCAGGAAGATGTGATACGTATACAACTGACAAATCTGGTTTAGCTGCTCAAAGAACAAAAATGAGTAATCCAGACGAGCACATTGTATTACCTGAAACTATTTCTAAAGAACCATTAGGTCCAGTTGTTAGACAAGGTGATTCAGTATGGGAAGATATCGTAAGATGGTCTTTAAATGCTATGATTGAAGCAGAAGAATATGGAATCACTTCAGCAAATGCAGACTCAATGAAAACTTCAGAAAACCCAGCAATCAAAAGATTAGTTGGAGCTGAAGGTGAATTAGGAGCTGCTTTTGGTCTTGATAACGAGTGGAGCTTAAGAATTATCAAGCAAGTCGGTAACTACGGTGAAAGTTATAAGAGAAATATAGCTGACACTGGTATTTTACCAGACAGAGGTCCAAACCAATTATGGACAAAAGGCGGAATACTTTACGTTCCACCTGCAAGATAATTGTAGTTTAAAACAATTTAAAAGGGCTAGATTTTTCTAGCCCTTTTTTTTATAAACCAATATATTATCTCATCGTGAACTTTAAATTAAAAGACTTGGGTCCTCAATTAATTACAGTAATCGCTGTAGTACTAATTTTTGGTTTCTTTACCTATAACGCTCAAATCAATATGGAAAATAGAGGTATTGATTTTGGTTACGGTTTTTTATCTCAAGAATCATCTTTTGATGTTCAGTTTTCTTTAATTGAGTATGACGGTTCTCACTCATATTTTAGAGCTTATTTGGTAGGTTTACTAAATACCATACTTGTTTCTGTTATTGGAATTATAATAGCAACAATAATTGGTGTTATTGTTGGAGTAGCAAGATTATCTCCAAATTATTTAATAAATAAATTTGCAGCTTATTATGTAGAATTTTTTAGAAATATACCACTTCTTCTACAAATATTTTTTTGGTATTTTGCAGCATTAAGAGCTCTTCCATTACCTCAAGATGCTGAAGCAATTTTTGGTGTATTTTTTTTAACGATCAAAGGTCTATATGTTCCTGCTTTTATTTGGGAAAATTTTAATATTTTCTTTTACTCAATAGTTGCAGCAATAATTGCAATTATTGTAATTAGATTTCAGGCAAAAAAATTGCAAGAAACGCAGGGTAAACAAATTCCTGTTTTTTTAATTGCAATCGGATTAATTTTTATTTTACCTCTTCTGAGTTTTTTAATTGGAGGTGTAAGTTTATCTTTTGAAATTCCTAAATTAAAACAGTTGGCTGCTACTTCATTTGTTTATGATGGCGGGTTAAGTTTACCACCAGAATTAATCGCTTTAACTTTATCTCTATCACTTTATACAGCAACATTTATTGCTGAATGTGTTAGAGCAGGAATACAAGGGGTAGGTAAAGGTCAAAAAGAAGCTGCAGCTTCAATCGGATTGACACCTAATCAAGTTTTAAAACTAGTGATAATGCCACAAGCATTGAGAATTATAATTCCACCAACAACTAATCAATATTTAAATTTAACAAAAAATTCCTCTCTAGCTGCTGCTATAGCATATCCTGATTTAGTTTTAGTTTTTGCTGGTACCGCCTTGATGCAAACTGGTAAAGCTATTGAGATTGTATCTATTACAATGTTCACATATTTAAGTTTAAGTATTTCAATTTCAATCTTGATGAATTGGTATAACAAAAAAATTGCTATCCAGGAAAAATAATGAATAAAATTAACTTTTTAAAACCTGATAAATCAAATTTAAATACCTTTTTATATCTAGGTTCTTTTTTATTTTTTATAAGTATTTTAGATGTATTTTTAAATTCATTTTTTTAAAGTAAATTTTATTGGTTTTTTACCTAATTTCTTAAGTTTTATAATGCCTTTAATATTAGGTTTCATAGGACTTTATTTTATAAGAATTGAATACAGTGGTATCAAAAAACTAGATTTATTAAATAAACATATAAATACTAATAATTTTAACGCGATACTGTCTTTATTAATTATTTTTATAGTTATTAAATCGATACCGCCAATTTTAAATTGGTTTTTTATTGAAGCTAGTTTTGCTGGTGATAGCAAAGATGTATGTTCAGGATCAGGAGCTTGTTGGACTTATATAAAAGTTTGGATGAGAAGATTTATGTACGGAATGTATCCAAATGCTGAACAATGGAGAATAAATCTTTCATTTATTGCACTAGCATTACTTGGATCGGTTGGATATTTTGCAACTGATAAGTTTAAAAAATATTTAACACTCTATTATGTTGTAATTTATCCTTTAATTGCATTTTTGTTTATATTTTTCTTTATTTCAGGAGGTCCAGTATTTTTTGATTTTTCCTATGGAATTATTGCAGCAATTGTATCCATAATTATTGGATTTTTTATACCTAATAAGTTTAAATTCTATTATTTTTTAATTGTTCCTTTGTTCCTTTATATCTTGTTGAAATATTTTCTCTTTTTTGAGGAAACAATAGAATTAGGAAAATTAGATGGTTTAAATTGGGTTGAAACAGGTGCATGGGGTGGATTGTCTTTAACTTTTATTATTTCTTTTTTCTGCTTAATTTTTTGTTTTCCGATTGGAATGGCTTTTGCTTTAGGTAGAAGATCAGATTTCCCATTGATAAGATATATATCAATTGGTTTTATTGAATTTTGGAGAGGTGTTCCATTAATTACAGTTTTATTTATGTCAGCTGTAATGTTTCCAATGTTTTTACCAGCAGATTTTTTTATAGATAAATTAGTTAGATGTATAATCGCTATATCTTTATTTGAAGCAGCATATGTAGCTGAAGTTATCAGAGGAGGGTTGCAAGCATTGCCAAGAGGACAGTATGAGGCTGCTAAGTCTTTAGGAATGGGATATTGGAAAATGCATATATTTGTAATTTTACCTCAAGCATTAAAATTAGTTATTCCAGGTATTGCAAACACATTTCTTGCTTTAGTCAAAGATACTCCATTAATATTTGTAGTTGGACTTTTAGAAATAGTTGGAATGTTAAATCTAGCTAAAACTAACCCTGAATGGTTAGGATTTGCCATGGAAGGTTACGTTTTTGCTGCAATAATTTTCTGGATTATTTGTTATGCAATGAGTAAATATAGTTATAATTTAGAAATTAAATATAAAACTGATAGATAAAAATATGTCTGAAAATATCATCCAAATAAACAACATGAATAAATGGTTCGGTGATTTTCAAGTTTTAAAAGGAATTAATTTAGAAGTTAAACCAAAACAAAAAATTGTTGTATGTGGTCCGTCTGGTTCAGGTAAATCAACTTTAATTAGATGTATTAATAGATTAGAAGAACATCAAGAAGGAAATATTGTTGTAGATGGTACAGAGCTAACAGAAGATACAAAAAATATTGAACAAATAAGAGCAGAAGTTGGAATGGTGTTCCAACAGTTTAATTTGTTTCCTCATTTATCTATTTTAGATAATTGTACTTTAGCTCCTATATGGGTAAAAAAAATGCCTAAAAAAGATGCTGAAGAACTTGCATTAAAACACTTAGAAAGAGTGCAAATACTTGATCAAGCACAAAAATATCCTGGTCAATTATCTGGTGGACAACAGCAAAGAGCAGCAATTGCAAGGGCTTTATGTATGGAGCCAAAAATAATGCTTTTTGACGAACCAACTTCGGCTTTAGATCCTGAAATGATTAAAGAAGTACTTGATGTAATGGTAAATTTAGCAAAACAAGGAATGACTATGATTGTAGTTACGCATGAAATGGGATTTGCTAAAGAAGTAGCTGACCAAATGATATTTATGGACGAAGGTATGATTGTAGAAAAAGCAGATACAAAGGAATTTTTTGCTAATCCAAAGAGCGATAGGACCAAACTTTTCCTGAGCCAGATACTATAGTCTACAGTAATATCAAGCAAAATTTCTTAAAAAATGGCTTAACTTAAGCTTGACAGATTTATCGATTAACTGGTTTTTTCCTCAAAAATAAAAAAATTTATAGTTGCAGTAGGTATTAAAAACTAGTTGAATAAGTTTTTTATAAAAATTAAGAGGGGTCTTAATGGAAGATAATTTTAATAAGCATCTTGGCAATAAGCTTAAGCTACGAAGGTTAGCGCTAGGTTTAACTCAAACAAAAGTAGCAAAAGCAATCAACGTTACATTTCAACAAATACAAAAATACGAAAAAGGTACTAATGGAGTAAGTTCGATAAGATTATTACAGCTTTCTAATTATTTAAAAGTAC
The DNA here is from genome assembly GCA_902576765.1 of uncultured Pelagibacteraceae bacterium. Taxonomy (GTDB): domain Bacteria; phylum Pseudomonadota; class Alphaproteobacteria; order Pelagibacterales; family Pelagibacteraceae; genus Pelagibacter. The sequence goes on along the minus strand of CACGWH010000001.1, from coordinate 78,003 downwards.
CAATTAATTATTTTTTTGAAGATTTTTCAGAATATCTTATAAATTTGGAAAAATCGCAAGAGGGGCATATGAATGTTAATTATAACTTTTTAGTTAAATTATATTCTGAACTAAATGCCGATCAAAAATTGAAATTTAACAAGTCACTACAGGTACCAAATAATAATATTTCTAAAGTTGTGTAATTTGGCTCCTCGGGCAGGACTCGAACCTGCGACCAATTGATTAACAGTCAACTGCTCTACCAACTGAGCTACCGAGGAATGTAAAAATCTCAACTTACTTTCTTTTTTAACTAAAACAAGATTTTTTTTGGAGGCAACGCCCGGAATCGAACCGGGATACAAGGATTTGCAATCCTCTGCGTAACCATTCCGCCACGTTGCCCAATGTTTTAGATGATAGCTACAAGGGTTTTATATAAAATTATAACAATTAGTCTATTAAATAACGTTCCAATTTGATTATTGTTAATTTAGATTATTAAATTATAAACTATTTACACCCATGATAAGCGATAAATATATACATTCTAAAGTAGAAGATAAAATTTATGCTTATTGGGAAAAAAACAAATTATTCAAACCACAAAAGAATTCAAAAAAGTTTTCTATAGTTATTCCACCACCTAATGTAACTGGTAGTTTGCATATGGGACATGCTTTAAACAATTCAATCCAAGATTTATTAGTTCGATATTATAGAATGAATAATTATGAAACTTTATGGCAACCAGGAACAGATCATGCAGGAATCGCTACCCAAGCACTTGTAGAGAGAAAACTTGAAAAAGAAAATTTAAACAAAAATACATTAGGACGAGAAAAATTTATTCAGAAAGTATGGGAATGGAAAGACCAGTATGGTGACATAATTATTAATCAACTAAAAAAACTCGGTTGTTCATGTGATTGGTCAAGAAATGCATTCACAATGGATGAAAATTTATCTAAGTCTGTAATTAAAGTTTTTGTCGAATTACATAAAAAGAAATTGATCTATAAGGCAGAAAAATTAGTAAATTGGGATACTGTTCTTAAAACAGCCATTTCAGATCTAGAAGTTGATCAAAGGGAGATGAAATCCAAAATTTATTATATTAGATATCCAATCGAAAATTCCTCTGAATTTATTACAATTGCCACAACAAGGCCTGAAACAATGCTAGGAGATACTGCAATTGCAGTTAATCCAAAAGATAGTAGATACAAAGGTCATGTGGGCAAAACTGTCACAATACCAATTGTGGGTAGAAAAATAAAAATCATTAAGGATAATTATGCTGATCCAGAACAAGGGACAGGAGCTTTAAAGATAACTCCTGCCCATGATTTTAATGACTATGATGTAGGTCAAAGAAATAAACTCGAAATTATAAATATTTTCACTGAAGAGGGAAAAATAAATGACAATGCCCCAAAAGATTATATTGGTTTAGACAGGTTTGAGGCACGAAAAAAATTATTAAATGAACTTAAAGAAAAAGATTTCTTCGTTAAAGAAGAAAATATAAAAAATAAAGTTCCTTATGGTGATAGATCTAACTCAGTTATAGAACCTTTTTTAACTGAACAATGGTTTGTTGATGCAAAAAAATTAGCCGTAAAAGCAAAAAAAATAGTTAAGTCAAAAAAAACAAACTTTTTTCCAACTAATTGGTCTAAGACATATTTTCAATGGATGAATAATATTGAACCCTGGTGTGTCTCTAGACAGTTATGGTGGGGTCATCAAATTCCGGCATGGTACGGACCTGATAAAAAAATATTTGTAGCAATAAATGAAAAGGAAGCAATTAAACAAGCTAAAAAATATTATAAAAAAGATGTTAAATTAACTAGAGATCCAGATGTTTTAGATACATGGTTTTCATCTGGTTTATGGCCTTTTGCAACATTGGGTTGGCCTGATAAAAAAGACTTCGTTAAAAAATTTTATCCTACAACAGTTTTAGTTACAGGTTTTGATATTATCTTTTTTTGGGTTGCTAGAATGATGATGTTTGGAATGGAATTTTTAAATAAAGAACCTTTTAAAGATATTTATGTACATGCTTTGGTCAGAGATGAAAAAGGGCAAAAAATGTCCAAGTCAAAAGGGAATGTTATTGATCCGTTAGATCTAATTGAAAAATATAGTGCAGATGCACTAAGATTCACTTTACTTTCAATGGCCTCCCCAGGAACAGATGTGAAGCTTTCTGAGGAAAGAGTTAAAGGATATAGAAATTTTTTAAATAAATTATGGAATGCTAATAATTTCTTAATTACAAATAAATGCGATTTTAAAAAAACAGATAAGGCTCCAAAAGTAACGTTAAATATAAATAAATGGATATACTCTGAATTAATGGATATTAAGAACAAAATTCAAAAAAATATTGAAGATTATAGATTTGATGAGGCTGCTAAGAATGCCTACCAATTTGCTTGGCACTCATATTGTGATTGGTATATCGAGCTTTCTAAAACAATTCTTTATTCTGATGATAAAAAAGCTCAAAAAGAAGTAAAAGAGGTATCTGCTTACATTTTCAAACAAATATTAATAATGCTTCACCCATTTATTCCATTCGTTACTGAGGAGATATGGCTTAAGAATAAGTTTGATAAATCAAACAAGAATTTTTTAATGTATAAAAACTGGCCTAAGGGCAAAGTCAAAAAAGATCAGTCTCAAAAAGATGTAGAAAAAATAATAAATATTATTTCAGAATTAAGGTCATTTAAAAATGAATTAAATGTAAGTCCAGGCTCATTTGTTGATGTATCCATTAATAAAATAGCAAAAAAAAATAAATCTTTGATGAATAACAACGAGATAGTTCTAAAAAAGCTTGGTCGTATCAACAACTTTTATGACAAAGATCAAGATAAACCCTCTGCTACATTGGTCATTTCAGGTGATATTTTCAAAGTATATTTTGATGAAAATGTTGATCTAAATCTAATTAAACAAAATTTACTAAAAAGACAAAATAAATATCAAGAAGAAATGGTTAAGATTTCACAACGATTATCTAATAAAGGATTTGTAGATAGGGCACCAAAAAATATTGTTGAACAGGAAAAAACTAACTATAGTAACTTAAAAGATGATATCAAAAAAATATCTTTAACAATTGAAAGTTTATAATGCGGAAATTTAATAAAAAAAAATTACCAAGTAGACACACATCCTTAGGTCCTGATAGAGCTCCCCATAGATCTTTTTATTATGCAATGGGTGAGACAGAAAAGGATGTATCTAAACCATTTATAGGAGTTGTATCGACATGGAATGAAGCTGCTCCTTGTAACATAGCTTTAATGAGACAAGCTCAGTCGGTTAAAAAAGGTGTAAGAGCTTCAGGAGGAACTCCTAGAGAATTTTGTACTATTACTGTGACTGATGGTATTGCAATGGGACATGAAGGAATGAAATCCTCATTAATCTCAAGAGAAGTAATTGCAGATAGTGCCGAATTGACTGTAAGAGGTCATTGTTATGATGCGTTAGTAGGTATCGCAGGTTGTGATAAATCTTTACCAGGTTTAATGATGTCAATGGTAAGATTAAACGTACCAAGTGTATTTATTTATGGAGGATCCATTCTACCAGGTACGTACAAAGGCAAAGACGTGACAGTTGTAGATGTTTTTGAAGCTGTTGGAAAACATTCATCTGGTCAAATGTCAGCAAAAGAATTGAGAAAATTAGAATTAGTTGCATGTCCTACAGCTGGAGCTTGCGGTGGTCAATTTACAGCTAACACTATGGCATGTGTATCAGAAGCAATTGGTTTAGCATTACCTTATTCAGCAGGAACACCTGCTCCGTATGAAGAAAGAGACAAGTATGCAAAAGCAAGTGGAAGAATGGTAATGGAATTATTAGCTAAAAAAATTAAACCAAGAGACATTGTAACAAGAAAAGCTTTAGAAAATGCTGCAACAATTGTTGCTGCAACTGGTGGTTCAACTAATGCAGCATTACATTTACCAGCTATTGCAAATGAAGCAGGAATTAAATTTGATTTAATGGATGTTGCAAAAATATTTAAAAAAACACCTTATCTTGCTGATTTAAAGCCAGGTGGAAAATATGTTGCAAAAGATATGTGGTTAGCTGGTGGTGTACCAATGTTATTAAAAACTTTATATGATGGTGGTTATATTCATGGTGATTGTATGACAGTTACAGGTAAAACAATGAAAGAAAATTTAAAGGGAATTAAGTTTAATCCAAAACAAAAAGTTTTAAGAGCTTATAATAGACCCTTATCACCTGATGGTGGTGTTGTAGGATTAAAAGGCAATTTAGCTCCTGAAGGTGCAATCGTAAAAATTGCAGGGTTAAAGAAATTACAATTTACTGGAAAAGCAAGATGTTTTGATAATGAAGAAAGCGCAATGAAAGCTGTTCAAAGTAGAAAATATAAAGATGGTGATGTAATCATTATTAGATATGAAGGACCAGTAGGGGGACCAGGTATGAGAGAAATGCTTTCAACAACGGGTGCAATTTATGGTCAAGGTAAAGGAGAGAAAGTTGCTTTAATTACTGATGGAAGGTTCTCAGGAGCTACACGAGGATTTTGTGTAGGTCACGTTGGACCAGAAGCAGCTTTAGGTGGACCATTAGCTCTTTTACGAAATGGAGATGTTATTGATATTGATGCTAAAAAAGGAACAATTAATGTTCGATTAACAAGAACACAATTAGCTTCAAGAAGAAGAAAATGGAAGGCTAGAAAATCTGATTTTGGATCAGGAACACTTTGGAAATATGCGCAAACAGTTGGACCTGCCTATTTAGGAGCACCTACACATCCTGGTAAGAAAAAAGAAGTTAAGGATTATTCAAAAATTTGATGAAAATTCGCCCAGTCATCTTATGTGGTGGAGCAGGAACAAGACTTTGGCCTAATGCCAAAAAACATCAAGCTAAACAGTTTATAGATTTTGGTAATTGGACTTTATTAGGCAAAACCCTTGAGAGAGTGAAAGCATCGATATTTGATGCTCCAATCATAAGTACTAATGCAAAATATTTAAGACAAGTTAAACAACATCTAAAGAAACACAAAATAAGAAAATTTAAGATAGTTTTAGAACCAGCTAAAAGAAATACAGCACCAGCTATTTTAAGCACTGCTTTAATAAAAGATATTCCAAACGAACAACCTTTAATGTTTTTGGCCGCTGATCATTTGATAGAGAAGGTTGGTTTATTCAATAAAGCTATCAAAAAAAATCAAAAGAAACTTACTCATAATAATATCTTTATTTTTGGGATTAAACCCACAATGCCTTCAAGCGAATTTGGTTATTTTTTAACAAAAAATACTAAAGTAACTAAATTTATCGAAAAGCCCAAACAGGCCAAAGCTAAACAAATAATTAGTAAAAAAGGTTACTGGAATTCTGGAATGTTTTATTTGAGAAAAGATTCAATAATTAATAATTTCAAGAAATACCAGCCAAATATTTACCGAAACTGTAACAAAGCGGTATTAAAAGCAAAATACAAAAATAATGTTTATTATTTAAACAAACAAGCATTTACTAAAGCAACAGCTAAATCTTTTGACTATGCAATATTAGAAAAAACTAAAGATATAAATGCTATCAAGTTGGATATTCCTTGGTCTGATCTAGGATCTTGGAAAGAAATTTGTAAGATGTATGGAAGGAATAAGAAACAATACTTTAAAAAGAAAAATGTATTTCATAGACCTTGGGGCAGTTATGTAAATCTATTTAATGGTAAGGAATTTTTAATTAAAGAATTATATGTAAAACCAAAAGGTATATTAAGTCTTCAAAAACATCATCATAGAGCTGAACATTGGGTAGTTACTCATGGTAAACCTAAAATTACTTTAAATAAGAAATATTTCACAATGAAACCTGATGAAACTATTTTTATTCCATTAGGTGCAATCCATAGAATAGAAAACCCATATAAAAAACCAGTTAAAATAATTGAAGCACAAGTAGGTTCGATTTTAAAAGAAACTGATATTGTTAGATACCAAGATGTGTATGGAAGAGTAAAGTAATGATAAAAAAATTATACAGCAATTTAAACAATTCTTTGAATGGGTTAAAGATCGTCTCGAAAGAAAATTCTTTTATTTTAGAGTTGGTATTAGGTGTTTTTTTAATTCCATATATTTTCTTATCAAATATAGACTTAAACTATAAGATTATATTATCTGTATTGTATTTCCTTTTATTAGCTTTTGAAATAATGAACACTGCAGTTGAAAAGCTGTGTGATAAAGTTACCACTGATATAAATCCTGAAATCAAAAAGATTAAAGATCTATCAAGTGCTGCCGTATTTGTTGTTTTATTGATATTAATTATTACTTTTTTAGCCTCATTTTAAGTAGAAATAGTTGCTTTTAAAATTTAACAAATCTGTAACATTTAAATGAGATAATAGTTTATGGAACTTTTAACATTTGTATTGATAATCATAATAGCTATTTTGTTATTTTTTCTTTTAAAAAAAGAAAGAGTTTTAGGTATTAATACTGAAGTTAAAATTGAAGATAAAAAGTTAAATGAAGATGAAAGTAAGAAATATAGAGAAACTATTTATAATCTTTTAAATTACATTCCAGAGGGAATTATAATTTTAAACAAATCTAAGGAAATAATATTTAGCAATAGTTCAGCCAGTAAAAGATTTCAAACAAAGTTGAATGAAAATATAAGTGGTTTTTTAAGAAATCCTGACTTGTTAAGTTCAATTGAGAAAGCTTTCAATGGAGAAAATTCTAATGATCTTGAAATAGAGCTACGAAACCCTTCAGTTCTTAGAATGAATGTAACAATTTACCAAGATAACAGTAATTTATTCTTTGATGAGCCATCTTGCTTACTTTTTATGAGAGATTTAACTGAATTTTACAAATTTCAACAATTAAAATCAGACTTTGTTGCAAATGTTTCCCACGAACTTAGAACCCCATTGCAATCTATTAAGATGGGACTTGAGACATTTGAAAATAATTCAGATTTAAAAAAAAACTCTGAAGTTACTAATTTATTACCAGTAATGAGCTCTCAATCTGAAAGAATGGAAAATCTAATAAGAGATTTGTTATCTCTATCGAAAATTGAGCTGCAAGAACACATAAGGCCTACACACGAAATAGATTTAATAGAAGTGCTTAGTTACGTGATTAAGACTTATGAAAACATTGTTAAAAAAAATAACATCAATTTAAATCTGCAAAAAACTGAGAATTTCAAAATTATTGGTGATCGGGATAAATTAATAGAAATTTTTACTAACCTTATTGATAATTCAATTAAATATAGTGAGAAGGGTAAAGAAATTAAAATTGCCACTAAAAAAGAGGGTGATTTAAATATTGTCTCTATATCAGATCAAGGAATAGGAATTCCCAAGGAATTTATTCATAGAATCACTGAAAGATTTTTCACTGTTGATCCTAGTAAAAGTCGGAGTGTTGGTGGAACAGGGTTAGGACTAGCTATTGTTAAACATCTTGTTTCTCAACATAGAGGCGAAATGATTATTAATAGTGAGGAAAACCAAGGAACTACTATAGATTTGAAATTTAATTCAATTTAATTCAACTAAAAAGTTAGCCTTTGTAACAAAACTTTAACTTTCCTTTAATAAAATATTTAAGATTCAGATTTATTTATTGATGCATAACGAATCTAAAAAAGGAGAAATATGAATAGATTAGTAAAAATTTTATTAGGGTTTCTTTTAGTACTTAGTTTTACAACAACAAGTTACGCAAGAGATCAAATAAAAATTGTAGGTTCTTCTACTGTTTACCCATATGCTACAGTTGTAGCTGAAAAGTTTGGTAAAGGTGGAAAATTCAAGACACCAGTAATCGAAAGTACAGGAACTGGTGGAGGAATGAAATTGTTCTGCGCAGGTGTAGGAGCAAATCATCCTGATATAACAAATGCATCAAGAGCAATTAAAACAAAAGAAAAAGCTCTATGTGAGAAAAATGGAGTTGCTGAAATTATTGAAATAGTAATAGGTAATGATGGTATTTCATTTGCACACTCAGTGAATGCTCCAGATGCAGACTTCACAAAAGAACAATTATGGAGAGCTTTAGCATCTAAAGTAGACATTGATGGAAAACTTGTTGAAAATCCATATAAAAATTGGAGTGATATAGATGCTAGTCTTCCAAATAAAAAGATTGAAATATTAGTTGCACCTCCAACATCAGGTACTAGAGATGCATGGAATTCATTAGTTATGGTTAAAGGATGCACTAAAACAGCTAAATCTCTTTATGATGCTGAAGGTAAAAAAGCTAAAAAGGAATGTGCTAAAATTAGAGAAGACGGATATGCTGTTGAAGCTGGTGAAAATGATACTTTAATTGTACAAAAACTTTCATCTAATCCTGATGCATATGGTTTTTTTGGTTATAGTTACTTAGTTGCTAACAAAGATAAAATCAAAGCATCATCTATTAATGGTGTTCAGCCATCATTAGAAGGTATCCAAGATTATTCTTATCCAATTGCAAGACCATTGTTCTTTTATGTAAAAAAAGCTCACATTGGAGTAATTCCAGGCATTAAAGAGTTTCTTAAAGAATTTACTTCGAAAAAAGCAATGAGTAACAGAGGTTATTTAGCTGAAATAGGACTTGTTCCTTTAGCTTCAGATAAATACAAAGTTACTAGAACAGCTGCAGTAGATCTGAATACAATCAAGTTAAAATAATTTTCATTTATCCCCAAAAAAAGGCCAGTAATAACTGGCCTTTTTTGTTTATTCAATCTTAGATTTAATTTGTAATATTTCTGTAACATTAAGAATATATCACTCAGGGCGAATGAACATCGTTCTAATATTTTTAATCACTATATTTTCTGTCTCTTTGTTCTTCTATGGAAAATCAAAAACTAAAACCATTTCTATCAAAGATAATATCAAATTAAATGCTCTACCAAAATTTTATGGATACTATATTGTTTTGTGGTGTTCAATACCAGCATTAGTATTTTTATTGGTCTGGTCATTATTTGAACCCGTAATCATTAAATCTATAATTATTGAAACAGCTGCAAATCAAGGTGCAATTTTTAGTGATAAAAATGAAGCAAATTTAATATATGAAAAAATTAAGGCTATTCATTTAGGTACTTATTTTGGAGATATAGACAGTATATTGAAAGAAAGTGCTCTTGCTTATGCAAAATTTATAAATCTTTTTACAAATTCAAAAGTAGTTTTAATTTTTGGAATAATTATAGCCTCAGTTATTTACTCTTTAAAAAAAATAAAAAATAACAATAAAGCTAGAGACGATGTGGAAGTTATTTTAAAGGGTTTATTGTTTGTATCTTCTTTAATAGCTATTTTAACCACTCTCGGAATAATATTTTCACTACTTTTTGAAAGTATAAAGTTTTTTTCAGTCATTAATATTTTTGATTATCTATTTGGTACAAATTGGAGTCCACAAAGAGCCTTCGTTAGAGATGCCTCATCAATAACTGCAGCTGAATTTGAAGAGTTAAAAGACGCTTTTGGCTTTATTCCATTAATTGCAGGTACATCTTTCATAGCTTTTATTGCAATGTTGGTAGCTGTTCCTATTGGTCTATTTTCAGGAATTTACATGGCTGAATATGCTTCAATTAAAGTAAGAAGAATTTCAAAACCAATTATTGAAATTTTAGCAGGAATACCAACTGTAGTTTATGGTTTCTTTGCTGCATTAACTGTTGGACCTTTTTTTAGACAAGTAGGTGAAAATTTAGGATTAACTGTTTCATCTGAAAGTGCTTTAGCTGCAGGATTAATTATGGGAATAATGATTATTCCTTATGTTTCATCTTTATCTGATGACGTAATTAATTCTGTACCACAATCATTAAGAGACGGTTCATATGCTGTAGGAGCCACTAAATCAGAAACAATTAAACAAGTCGTAATACCTGCAGCTCTTCCAGGGATAATAGGATCAGTTCTATTAGCAGTGTCAAGAGCGATAGGTGAAACAATGATAGTTGTTATGGCAGCTGGCCTTGCTGCAAATCTTACAATTAACCCTTTAGAGTCTACTACAACAATCACAACTCAAATTGTAATGATACTTGTTGGTGACCAAGAATTTGATAGTCCGAAAACTCAATCTGCTTTTGCTTTAGGACTTACATTATTTATAGCAACATTAATATTGAATTATATCGCTCAAAGAGCAGTCAAAAAATATAGAGAGAAGTATGACTAAAGAAGAAAGATTAAAAAAAAGACACCGAGCAGAAAAAAGATTTAGATTTTACGGATTAACATCTATCTTTGTTGCTTTGTTGTTTGTTGTTATTCTAGTTCAAAATATTTTCTCAAAAGGAAGTTCAGCCTTTAAAAAAACAATAATTACCACTGAAGTTTTCTTTGATCAGGAATTACTAGAAATTCAAAATGGTGCATCCCAAGAAGAAATAATGGAAGCTGATTTTTACGATACTATGATTGAAAATTTAATAAAGGCTTATCCAGCAAAAAATAGAGATGAGGAAGATGAATTATTAAAACTATTTAGTGGCGATGCTGAAATTGAGATTAAAAAAGCTTTTTTAAATGATAATAACTTAATAGGTAAAACAATTACATTAGATTTAACAGCCTCTGATGATATTGATCAATTACATAAAGGTAATTATCCAAGAGATTTACCCGAAGAAAGAAGAAGAATTTCTGATTTTCAATTAGTTATTTACGATTATTTTGTTGAAAATAAAAAGATAAGTAAAAATTTTAACAATTATTTTTTTAACAATGGTGACTCTAGAGATCCAGAACTAGCAGGTATAGGTGGAGCTTTAGTTGGATCATTTTATAGTATTTTAATTTGTTTATTATTAGCTTTTCCAGTGGCTGTTCTAGCGTCAATTTACTTGGAAGAGTTCGCTCCAAAAAATAAAATTACAGATTTTATTGAAATTAATATAAATAATTTAGCAGCAGTGCCATCTATTGTTTACGGTTTACTTGCTTTACAAATTTTGCTTGCAACTATCCAATTACCGAGATCAACACCATTAGTTGCTGGAATAACTTTAGCGTTAATGACTTTACCAAGAATTATTATTCCATGTAGAGCTTCATTAAAAGCTGTTCCACCTTCAATAAGAGAGGGCGCTTTAGCAGTTGGTGCATCTAAATTTCAATCTGTTTTTCACCATGTAGTACCGTTAGCACTACCTGGCACTTTATCAGGAACTATAATTGGATTAGCGCAAGCATTAGGCGAAACTGCACCACTTATATTAATTGGAATGGTTGCATTTGTTGTTGACATACCGTCAAGTCCAATTGATCCATCATCTTCTTTACCTGTTCAAGTATATTTATGGTCAGAGTCCGCAGAAAGAGGCTTTGTTGAGAAAACTTCAGCGACTATTATGATGCTCTTAAGCTTTTTAATTGTAATGAATTTTATTGCAGTATACTTAAGACAAAAATTCGAAAAACGATGGAATTAAATGAGTAATATTAAAATAAAATCAAAAAATTTAAATGTTTATTATGGTGATAAACAAGCATTGTTTGATGTTAATTTAGATTTAAATGAAAAAGAAGTGACTGCTTTAATTGGTCCATCTGGATGTGGTAAATCAACTTTTATAAGATGCATTAACAGAATGAATGATGTAATCGATATTTGTAAAGTTACTGGAAATATTGAAATGGATGGTATTAATATTAATGATAAAGATCTGGATGTTGTCTCATTACGAGAAAGAGTTGGAATGGTTTTTCAAAAGCCAAATCCATTTCCAAAAAGTATATATGATAATATTTCTTATGGTCCTAAAATTCATGGAAAAGGCGAAACCAAAAGCGAACTAGATCAAATTGTTGAGAACAGTTTAAAAAAATCTGCTTTATGGGAAGAAGTTAAAGATAGACTAGATGAACCAGGCACAAGTTTATCAGGAGGACAGCAACAAAGACTTTGTATAGCGAGAGCTATATCTGTTAATCCTGAAGTGATCTTAATGGATGAACCATGTTCAGCATTAGACCCAATTGCAACTGCAAAAATTGAAGAATTAATTGATGAATTAAAAAAAACTTATACGATTGTAATAGTGACACACTCAATGGCTCAGGCTGTACGTGTTTCACAAAAAACTGGGTTTTTTCACCTAGGAAAGTTAATTGAAGTTGGAAAAACTGAGAAAATTTTTAAAAATCCTGACAATAAAATGACACAAGACTATATTACAGGTAGATTTGGATAAATTATGAGCAATGAACATACAGTAAAGTCATACGAAGAAGAGCTACAATTTCTTAAAGACTCTTTAATAAAAATGGGAAGTTTAACCGAGTCTCAATTGAGTGACGCAATGGATGCTGTAATTAAAGTTGATAAGGACTCAATTGATAAAATTATTAAAAGTGATGAAGAAATTAATAAATTTAGATCTAAAATAGATACTCAAATAATGAATTTACTGGTTAAAAGAGCACCTATGGCAATTGATTTAAGAGAGACCATAAGTTCATTAAAAATTTCACAAGATTTAGAAAGAATAGGGGATCTATCAAAAAGTAATGCAAAAAAAGTTAAGCCTTTACCACTAGATTTGCCAGATGAATTATTGGGAAATTTAAAAAGACTAGGAGAACTAGTTATGAAACAACTAAACGATGTTCTTGATAGCTATGTAAACAAAAACTTTGATAAAGCTAAAGAAGTCTGGGAAAAAGATGAACAAGTTGATGACTTAACTTATATTGCAATGGAAAGTGTAATTGACTTTTTATCTAAAGATAAAAAAAACTTAGATTTTTCTACACATTTAATTTTTGCTACAAAAAATTTGGAAAGAGCAGGCGATCATATAACGAATATTGCTGAAACAGTATGTTATTTAGTAAAGGGTGAATATCTAAAAGGTAGTAGGCCAAAGGGTAAAGTAATCCAAGAATAATTTGATGAAAGGAAAAATTTTTATTATTGAAGATGAAGCTTCAATAGTTCAATTAATCCAACATAATTTAGAAAAAGAGGGTTTTGTTGTCTCCTCATCATTAAATGGAAATGAAGGTTTAAAAGAACTAAAAAAATTTGAACCTAATCTACTCTTATTAGATTGGATGCTACCGGATTTATCAGGGATAGATATCTGTAAAAATATTAGAAGAGATAGTAATTTTAAGAGCCTTCCTATCATTATGCTTACAGCCAAAGGAGAGGAAGAAGACAAGATAAAAGGTCTTGAAAGTGGTGTAGATGATTATGTCACAAAACCATTCAGTTTTAATGAGCTATCTGCTCGAATAAAAGCTGTTCTAAGAAGATCTGATCCTAAAGTTGTTGCAAATGAATTAATATTTGAAGATTTAAAATTAGATAGAACAGAAAAAAGAGTTTTTAGATCAGATAAAGAAATTCAACTTGGCCCTACAGAATTTAGATTATTAGAATTTTTCTTAACAAATCCCAAAAGAGTTTATTCTCGGGATCAAATTTTAGAAACAGTTTGGCCTAATAATGTGAATGTAGAGAGCAGAACTATTGACGTTCATATTAGAAGACTAAGACAATCAATCAATATTGAAGGTAAAAAAGAGTTAATTCGAACAGTTAGAGCCGCGGGTTATTCTTTAATTTAAATAATTATTTTATAAATCCCTACTAAGAACAATGGAATTTGTAATCCAAAGTTAGTAAGTATCGCTTTGTCTTTGCTAACGAATCCAGCGATAGTCCATCCAACAACACCTAATCCGTGAAAATAAATATTTAAAGGATATATATTTAGGTTTGTTAATAAAATACCAACTAAAACTAGAAATGTGCTTATCCATTTAAGATACTTCTTAATAAACATAAGTTTTCCTTTCAGCTTGTTTTATTTTGATTTTAGATAATAACTTATCTACACTTTTTACATAATCCAAAAAACTCAAGATTGTATTTACTATATTTCATACCATCTTTGTCTTTGAAATTAGTTAAGTATTTAGAAAGACTTGAACTGCTAATTTCTGTTACTTTTTCACAGATCTCACAGATTGAAAATGCAGTAGCTTTTGATACCTGACAGCTTGAATTTTGACAGGCTATAAAGGCATTTCTGCTTTCAATTTTATGAATTTTTCCTATTTCAACTAACTTATCTAATGCTCGATATACTTGTAATGGAGCTTTAATCCCTTTTTTTTGAACATTAAAAAGTATTGCATAAGCTTTCATTGGTTCAGGTGATTTATCAATTAAATCAAAAATGATTTGCTGATTTTTTGAAAGAGTTTGCATTTTATTCATTCTACCGATTCCTCATTAATTTTTCAATTTAATCGATTGCTTTATATTTAATAAAGATAAAATAAATAAGAATAAAGAAGCTGCTATAATTGATGGTCCAGAAGCAGTATTAAATTCTAATGAAGAAAATAATCCTAAAATCACAGATAATAATCCACCAATGATTGAATAGATTACCATTTTTTGAGGACTTGATGAAATATTTCTAGCCATTGCAGCAGGTATGATTAACATTCCTGTGATTAACAATAAGCCAACCATTTTAATAGATATTGCAATGATGGCTGCCATTAAGATTGTAAATATAGCTTTTGCACGATCAGGATTTAAACCTTCTGCTTCAGCTAATTCGTAATTAACTGTTGATGCAAACAAAGGTTTCCAAATTAATTTAAGAACTAAAAGGATTAAAGCACCTCCAACCCATATAATTAAAAGATCATCAACAGTAACAGCTAATATATCTCCAAATAATAGTCCCATAATATCAAATCTAATAAATGATAAAAAACCTATAACAACAAGTCCTACTGCTAACGATGAGTGAGCCAAGAGACCAAGTAAAGCATCACCTGGTAGATTGGTTCTTTTTTGTAGTTGTATTAAAGTTAAAGCTATTAAAGATGAGATAATGAATACCGAGAACGCTATGTTGAATTCCATTGAATAAGCTAATGTCACTCCAAGTAAAGCAGAGTGGGCTAGAGTATCTCCAAAATAAGATAATCTTCTCCAAACAACAAAACATCCAAGAGGTCCAGTAACTATGGCAACTCCAATACCTGCTATTAAAGCTCTTATAAAAAAGTCATCTAACATTTAGTTTTTCTTTATTTCACCTTCACTTGTATGAACATGATCGTGTCTATGTTCATATCTTGATAATATTTGAGAAGCTTGTTCACCAAATAAAGCTTTATATTCATTATTTTTTGCTACATCCATTGGCGACCCTGAACAACAGACATGACCATTTAAACAAACAACGTGGTCTGTAGCGCTCATTACAGTATGTAAGTCGTGAGATATTAATAAGATACCACAATTCAATTCATCAGAAATTTTCTTAATTAGTTCGTATAAAGCAATCTCACCAGTAAAATCTACTCCTTGTACAGGTTCATCTAGTACCAATAATTCTGGTTTTTTTGAAATAGCTCTTGCGAGTAATACTCTTTGAAATTCTCCACCTGATAAGTCACCCAAATTTTTATCTTTAAGATGAATGACACCAGTTAAAGACAAAGCTTCATCTATTGATTCTTTATCAAGACTTTCAGTTAATACCATGAAATCATTTACTCTTAGCGGCAGTGTCCAATCAATTGAAATTTTCTGCGGAACATACCCAACTTTATTTGTGTATTTTTCAACTGAACCATCAATCTTTTTGTAAATACCCAAAGCAATTTTGGCTGTTGTACTTTTTCCTGATCCATTTGGACCAATGAGAGTAACAATTTTACCTTTTTCAACTTGAAGTGATACTCCTTTAACAAGCCATTTATTATTTAAACTAAAACCAGCTTTATTTAACTTCACAAGTATATTTTGATCTGAGCCCATTTTATTCCTTGACTAATAAATGTTATATTATTACATAGTGTTATATTATAACAATTTAAATATACAACATATGAAAAACATTAAAAAATTACCATTTATCTTATCAATACTATCATTCTTAACTATTTTTGTACCAGCAAATGCTGAAATTAAAGTAGTTACTTCAATTAAACCAATTCATTCATTAGCTAGCTATTTAATGGATGGAGTAACAAAACCAGATTTAATAGTGGACGGATATGCTTCTCCACATGGATTTGCTTTAAAGCCATCTCATGCAAAAATGTTACAAAATGCAGATCTTATATTCTGGGTTGGTGAGGATTTGGAAAATTTTTTAGAAAAACCATTAAAATCTGTTGCGAAAAAAGCTGAGAAAATTGAGTTAATGGAAATCAAAGGTTTAACAAAACTTAAATTTAGAGAAAGAAATATTTTTGAAGAACATGATCATGGCCATAAAGAAGATGACCACGATGATCATGCTAAAAAAGAAGATGATCATGATGATCACGATCACGACAAAAAAGAAAAAGAACATGGCCATGATGACCACGGACATGACGATGAGCATAAAGAAGATGGTCATGACGACCACGGTCATGAAGGTCACGCGCATGGTGAGTATGACCCACATATTTGGTTGGATCCAATGAATGCAAAAGTGATTTTAAGTGAAATGGCAGAACACCTGATCGAGAATGATCAAGAAAATGAAGCTAAATATAAAGCAAATTTAAAAAAAGCGCATAAAGATTTAGATAAGCTTACAAAGAAAGTAAAATCTGAATTAAACAAGGATTTCAAATCGATAGTTTTTCATGACGCATATCAATACTTTGAAAAAAGATTTGGCATTAATATTCTTGGTGCATTTACTGTAAATACCGATGTAATGCCTGGTGCTGAACAGTTAGCTGAAATAAGAGAAATAATTGAGCACGATAAAGTAAGCTGTATATTTTCAGAACCACAGTTTAATCCTGATATCATTAAGGCTGTAGCGAAAGATACCAATGTTGCAACAGGGGTTATAGATCCATTAGGAGCAACTCTTAATCCAGGTAAAGATCTTTATTTTGATTTAATTGGCAACATGTCAAAATCTTTTAAAGGTTGTTAAATAAAAATTGATCTTTAGTCATAAATAATATCTAATAATGGGATGAGTACAGTTTCCCTTACATTAGATGAAATATTTGATTTAGCTAAAAAGACTTTATTGGTTAATGGATGTGATGATGAAACAGCATCTATTTTATCAGATTTAATTAGAAATGCTGAAAGAGATGGTTCATTATCTCATGGCTTATTTAGATTACCAGCATATGTAAGTGGTCTAAAAAGTGGAAAAATTAATGGTAAAGGAAAGCCAGAAGTTAAAAAGATTTCAGCATCAGTAATTAAAGTTCAAGGTAATAATTGTTTAGCCCCAGTTGTTTTAAATATGGGTTTGCCAGAATTAGCAAAAGCTGCAAAAGAAAATGGTGTAGCAGTCCTTGCAATAAATAATTCTCATCACATGGCAGCGATGTGGCCTGAGACAGAAAAATTAGCAGAAGAGGGTTTAGTTGCTTTTGCTTGCACATCTTATAAACCAGCCGTAGCACCTGCTGGAGCAATCAAACCATTGTTTGGAACAAATCCAATTTCATTTGCTTGGCCACGACCTGGAAAAACTCCAGTTGTTTATGATATGGCTACAGCATCAATGGCAATGGGAGAAGTCCAAGTTGCTAAAAGAGAAGGGCACAAAGTTCCACTTGGAACTGGTTTAACAAAAGATGGTAAAGAGACAACTGATCCAGGCGCAATTGCAGATGGTGGAGTATTACTTCCATTTGGTGGTTACAAAGGTTCAGCAATTGCAATGATGGTTGAGTTGATGGCTGGTGCTTTAGTTGGTGATAATTTTAGTTTTGAAACAGCCGCAAAAGATAATAATGATGGTGGCCCACCTAGTGGGGGAGAATTTATAATTGCGATTTCACCAGACAAAACTTCAGGAACTAATTGGCAAAAACATGCTGATGAATTTTTTGATAAAATGAAATCTTTTGATGGAGTTAGACTTCCAGGTGAAAGAAGACACAAAAACAGATTAGACAAAGGTCCTCGAAATATTAACGAAGAGCTTGTTAATAAAATAAAATCTTTAAGCTAAAGTAATCTCTATTGGAGTATGATCTGATGGTTTTTCACGACCTCTTGGATCTTTATTAATATTTATACTTTTAACTTGATCAATTAAAGAATTCGAAACTAAGAAGTGATCAATTCTCATTCCATTATTTTTTTGCCAAGCACCTCTCATGTAATCCCAAAACGTATATCCTTCTTTAGTTTCATTAAAATGTCTATAAACATCATTAAAACCAAGATTAATCATTTCTCTTAATTTTTTTCTTATTTCCAATCTAAACAAAGCATCATCTTCAAAGCTTTTTGGATTATAAACATCTTCTGCTGCTGGTATAATGTTAAAATCACCAGCAAGAATAATATTTGAATTTTTTTTACTCAATGATTTTAATTGCTTTATCAAATCATCAAGCCATTTTTTTTTATAGTCATATTTTTCAGTATCAACAGGATTACCATTAGGTGTGTATATATTTATTAACTGAATATTTTTTTTCTTATATTCAAATTCAGCCAAAATAATTCTCGATTGTTTTAGTTTGTCTTTAATTAAATCTGTTCTAATATTTTTTAACTTACCTTTAGAGATAATTGCAACACCATTATAACTTTTTTGACCAAAAACGTGACTTTCATAATCCATTGATGAAAAATCATCATAAGGAAAATTTACTTCTTCTGTCTTTATCTCCTGCATCATTACAATATCTGGTTTGTATTTTAGAAGATAACTTTTTATATTTTCAATACGAGCTCGGACAGAATTCACATTCCATGAGGAGATGATCATTAAAGAGAAAACGAAACACCACAACCACAAGAAGATTTTGTTTGCGGGTTCGTTATTTTAAATTGTTCACCAATTAATTCCGAAACATAATCAACCTCAGATCCCTTTAAAAGATCAGCAGAAGTTTTATCAATTAGTATATTTTCGAAATTTAAATCATCTGATGCTTTCTCTTTATCAAAAGTAAATTCGTATTGAAAACCTGAGCAACCACCACCTTTGATAGCGATTCTAAAAAAAGACCCTTTATCTTTTTTAGACAATAAAACATTGATCTGTTTTAGTGCTTTATCAGTAAATTTAATTTCTTTAATCATAATTGATCACTGGTATTAGTAATATAATACTTAATTTTTTATTTTAAAGGATGAAAAAATACTCAAAGATTGGAATATTCAAAAGCAAAGGAAGAATTATTAAGGAATCTTTATCAAAATATAGATCTCCATTTCAAAGAGATAGAGATCGTATTATTCATTGTGCTTCATTTAGAAGATTAAAACATAAAACTCAGGTATTCGTTAATACCGAAGGTGATCACTATAGAACAAGAATAACTCATTCTATGGAAGTTGCTCAAATAGCAAGATCAATTGCACGTTATCTCAATTTAAATGAGGATTTAGCAGAAACATTAAGTCTTGCTCACGATTTAGGCCATACACCATTTGGTCATGCCGGTGAGGATGCATTAAATGATTGCATGGATGCACATGGTGGATTCGATCATAATTTACAAACTTTAAGAATTGTTATGTTTTTGGAAAATAAATATTTAAAATTCAATGGATTGAATCTTACTATAGAAACTTTAGAAGGACTTTTAAAACATAATGGTCCAGTAGATGATTTAGATTTAATTGAAAATCTGATTGGTATCAAAAAATTTAAAAATATGATTAATTTTAATACATATCCTCCACTTGAAGCTCAAATATCAGCTATATCAGACGATATTGCTTATAATAATCACGATATACAAGATGGAATTAAAGCAAATTTATTTAAGCTAGAAGAGTTAATTGAAATAAATTTTTTTAAAGATATTTACAAAAAATACAAAAGTAAAATCAATAAAAAAAATTACAAAATTACAACATATCAAATTATAAGAGACTCTATAGATTTGATGATTAAAGATTTGATTAAAAATACAATGACAAATTTAAAAAAAAACAAAATAAAAACGTTTAAAGATGTAGGTAAAACAGATCTAATTATGGTTGATTTTTCTGATAAAATTAAAAATTCTGAAAGTGAAATCAAATTATTTCTAAGAACTAAAATGTATAATAATAAAAATGTTCTAGAAAAAAATAATAAAGGTAAAATTATTATAAAAAACCTATTCAAAAAGATAAGTAAACATCCAAAAAAATTTCTTGCTAAAGAAGAATTGTCTAATAATAAGTACAGAGCAGTATCAGATTTTATTTCTGGTATGACTGATAGATACGCAATAAACCTTTATAATAACATTAAATGAATATTTTTGATCAATATTTAGATAAGATAAAAAAAATTCTCTTAGATTTGTCTAAAGAAAGTTTAATTATTTTGCCAGAAAGTCTTGATGGAATAAATACTGAAATTCCTCCAGAAAAATTTAATTGTGATCTTTCAACCAATGTAGGAATGGTTTTATCAAAAATAAATAAAAGACCTCCTTTAGAAATAGCTGGAACTATAGCTGATACACTAAAAAAAAAAGATCCATTGATTAAAGATATATCAGTAGTGAAGCCTGGTTTTATAAATATCAAATTTAAACCAATTTTTTGGACTAATTTTATTCAGGAAATAATAAAAGATGCAAAAACATTTGGGAAAAATAATAAAGAACAAAAGAAAAAATATCTTGTCGAATTTGTATCGGCTAATCCCACTGGCCCATTACACGTTGGCCATTGTAGAGGTGCAATTTTAGGTGATGTTATTGCTAATGTTTTAACATTTAATAATCATAAGGTTACTAAAGAGTATTATGTAAACGACTATGGAAACCAAATTATAAATTTCACTAAATCAGTATATTTTAGAATAAGAGAAATAGAATTTAATGAACCTTTTCCAAATGATGAAGATTTATATCCAGGTGAATATTTAAAAGATTTTGCTAATAATATTATTTCATCAAATAATGAGATTGATTTTAATAACTTTGATAATATTTCTGATAAATTATCCTCTCTATCTATTGATGAAGCTCTCAAATTAATAAAAAAAAATCTCAAAAGTCTTGGTATTAATCATGATAATTTTGTGAGTGAAAAAAACTTAGTTTTAAATCAAGAAGTTGAAAAAGTAATAGATTATCTCCAAAAAAATAAATTTGTCTATAAAGGAAAAATAAAAGCACCAGCAGGTGAAGATGATAATAATTGGGTCGAGAGAGAACAATTACTTTTTAAATCAACTGATTTTGGTGATGATAAGGACAGAGCATTACAAAAATCAGATGGTGCGTGGACATATTTTGCAAGTGATGTCGCTTATCATAAAAATAAATTAGATAGAAATTATGATTACTTGATAAATATCTTAGGGGCAGATCACGCAGGGTATATTAAAAGAATTTCATCTTCTGTTGAAGCGTTATCAAAATCAAAAGAAAAACTTATTTGTAAAGTAAGTCAATTAGTTAAGCTTATTAAAGATAATAAACCTTTTAAAATGTCAAAAAGAAAAGGAGATTATATAACTGTCGATGACTTAATTAGTGAGGTTGGAAAAGATGCTACAAGATTTATTATGTTAAATAGAAGTAGTGATGCAGAATTAGATTTTGATTTTAATAATGTGGTAGAAAAATCTAAAGATAATCCTCTTTATTATGTTCAATATTGTTATGCTAGAATTGCTTCAGTTTTCAGACATCTAGGAATAAATTTAATGACAGAAGTAAAAATTAAAAAATATGATTTTGAATATTCTGAAGATGAAATTAAAGTGATTAAAAAAATTGCTGAATGGCCAAAATGCATTGAATCTTCGAGCAATAAACTAGAACCTCATAGAATTCCAACTTATTTATTTGAATTAGCATCTTTATTTCATTCATATTGGAATTTAGGAAAAGATAACCCAGAAAAAAGATTCATTAATGATGAGAAACAAATTAATGATGATAAGTTAGTATTCTTAAAAGTTATTTCAAATGTAGTTAAATCTGGAATGGATATCGTTGGCGTAAATGTTCCTGAAAAGATGTAATGTTTAAAGAAATTAAATACTTAATATTTATATTTGTTATTTCTTTTTTTATTTTTTTCACAGTAAAATATTACTTTTCTGATACTAATAAAAAAAAATCCTATAGATCTTTTAACAGTATTGATGAAAAATTGAATATCTATAGTGAAAAATTACCAATCTTGGAAGATGATACTAAGAATATCATAGAGTATGTTGAACAAAAAAATAATAAAAAAAGAAAAAAATTTAACTTTTGGAAATTACTAGAAAATAATGAATAACCGCCGTTCATTTATTGTAGGTATTAAATCAACTAAACTTTCATCAAAAGAAAAAAATTTTATAAAAAGATACAGACCATGGGGTATAATTTTATTTACAAGGAATATAAAAAATATCCAACAAACTCAGAAATTAACCTCAGAAATTAGAAAAATATTTAACGATAAAAAATACCCAATATTAATTGATCAAGAGGGTGGTAGAGTGAATAGATTAAAAAATCTTATTTCATTTGATAATCTCACATCTGAATTTTTTGGAAAAAAATTTATAAAAAATTATCTAGAATTCACTACGTATTATAATCTATTTATAGATAAAACTTCTTATCTACTAAGGTTAATAGGTGTAAATATAAATACTTGTCCTGTTTTAGATTTAAAGATTAAAGGAAGTTCAAATATTATTGGTGATAGATCTTTCTCTAGAAATCCTAAAATAGTCTCTAAAATAGGCGACATATGTATAAATTTATTTCATAAAAATGGAATCGGTACTGTAATAAAGCATATTCCAGGACATGGTTTAGCTAAAGTTGACAGTCATTATTTTACACCTGTAGTGCAAAAAGAACTTAAATATTTAGGTAAAAATGACTTTTTTCCATTCAAAAGAAAAAAGAGCTTTTTTGCAATGACTGCACATATTATTTTCAATAAAATTGATAAAAGAAATACCGTAACCCAATCAAAAAAATTAATTCAAATAATAAGAAAAAAAATTGGATTTAAGAATATTTTGATATCAGATGATTTATCAATGAAAAGTCTCAAGGGTAGTTTAAAAGAAAATACAATTAAAACGTTTAAAGCAGGTTGCAATATAGTCTTACATTGTAATGCCAATGAAAAAGAAATGAAAATTATAGGAGAAAACTCACCTTTAATTAATAAATTTATAATTAAAAAAACATCACAATTTTATAGGATTTTAAGTTAATATTATCTAATGAACGAAAATGATTCTGCTTTATTTAAAGTTGATGTAGATAACTACAATGGTCCTTTAGATGTTCTTTTAGATTTAGCTAAAGCTCAAAAGGTTAATTTAGAGGATATATCAATTACAAAATTAGCAGATCAATTTCATGATTTTATAACTAAAGAAAAAAATTTAAATTTGGAAATTGCCTCAGAATATTTATTAATGGCTACTTGGTTAGCTTATTTGAAATCTAAATTATTGTTACCAGGTACACCTGAAGAGGAATTTAAAGTTCAAGAAGTTGCGGAGAAATTGAAACTTCAGCTCAAAAAACTTGAACTTATAAGATTATTATCAGATCAAATGTTGAAAAGAAAAAGACTAGGTAGAGAAATTAGAACAAGAGGAATGAGAATAGGAATAAAACCAATTTATAATAGTGAATATAAAATAAATTTATTTGAACTATTAAAAGCTTATTCGACTGTGTTAATGACAAAAGATTTTCAAAAAATGAATATCCCAAAATTACCAGTATTTACTACAGAAGAGGGTATAAAAACTATTAAGGAATTTTTTGGTAAATTAATTGACTGGAAAAAATTAGATGATTTGATACCTGAAAATTTTAAAAGTAGTTTAAAATATAAGCGAACAGGTAAAGCTGGTATATTTGCTGGTTCTCTGGAATTAGTTAAAGAGGGTAATCTTAGAATAAAACAAGAAAAACTTTTTGATGATATATATATTAAAGAAAATAAATGATAAAAAAAAAGATAAAAAAAAAAGATAATATTATAAATTTTCCAACAAAACTCTCATCGATAGAAAAAGAAATTGAAGGTATAGTTTTTGCTGCTGCTGAGCCTTTAGATATAGAAACGATTGAAAGTAAAATATCCAAAAAAACTGATGTTGAAAAAGTATTATTAAAATTACAATCTGAATATTCTGATCGTGGAATTAATTTAGTTTGTATTTCAAAAAAATGGTCTTTCAGAACTTCACCTAATTTATCAAATTTAATGAGGCAAGAAAAAACCGTTGAGAAAAAATTATCACGAGCTGCCATAGAAACTCTTGCTATAATTGTTTATCATCAACCTGTAACAAGGGCTGAAATTGAGGAGATTAGAGGAGTTGCTTTTGGTACTAATACATTAGAAATATTAATGGAGCTAAATTGGGTTAAACCTGGTGGCAGAAAAGATGTCCCTGGTAAACCAATTTTGTACAAAACAACTGATGATTTTCTAAGTCATTTTAATTTACAAAAATTGTCAGATTTACCTACCGTGGATGAATTGGGTGCAGCAGGTTTAATTGATAGTACTAATATAGATAATGCGATCTTTGGAACAGGTAAATTTTATAAAGAAAAGCAAGATGACAAAAAAGAGGACATTTATTCGAATATTGATGAAATGCTAAGTAGCACTCTCGACACGGAAGAAAAAAAATAGAAATATATTTGACTTTTAAATTATTAATAAAAAGGTTATAAGTTTTCTATGAGCATTGGAATTTGGCAAATAGCGATCGTTGTAATACTAGTCGTATTATTGTTTGGTAGAGGAAAAATATCCAGTTTAATGGGTGATGTAGCTAAAGGAATAAAAAGTTTTAAAAAGGGAATGGCATCAGATGTGACTGATGAGAACGAACCTAAAAATATTTCTGACGACAATCAAGATACCAACAAAAAAGAATAAATCACATGCCCACTATTGGCTGGTTTGAGATTTTAATAGTTGTAGCAATAGCTATTGTAGTCCTTGGACCCAAAGATTTTCCCATTATGTTAAAAAAAGTTGGCTCCTGGATAGGAACAGCAAAAAAATATATCAATAATATACAAAGTGAGGTTTCAAATATTGACCTCGAAGAAAATAAAATAGAAAAAAAAGAAGAAAAAAAAGATGAGTCATGATGAAAATGATAGTGGCTTTATAAGTCATTTAGCGGAATTAAGAAAAAGATTAATCAATAGTTTTATATTTTTGATTATTTTTTTTGTTGCTTGTTATTTTTTTGCTGAACATTTGTATGGTTTTTTAGTAGAACCTTTTGCAAAAGCCGTAAAAGATGATGGTTCAGATAGAAGATTAATATTTACAGCACTTCAAGAAACATTTTTAACTTATTTAAAAGTTTCTTTTTTTACAGCATTCTTTGTTACTTGCCCTTACATTTTAATGCAAATATGGAAATTTATTGCTCCTGGCCTTTACAAACATGAGAAAATTGCAATTTTACCTTATTTAATATTAACACCTATCTTATTTTTTTTGGGTGGCATGTTAGTTTATTATTTGATTATGCCATTGGCTATAAAGTTTTTTTTATCATTTGAGAGTACGGGTTTATCCACAAATTTACCTATCCAATTAGAAGCCAAAGTAAATGAGTATCTTTCTTTGGTAATGAAATTAATCTTTGCTTTTGGAATAAGTTTTCAATTACCTGTTGTTTTAAGTTTACTAGCAAGAGTTGGACTAGTTGACTCTGATTTTTTAAAAAAGAGAAGAAAATATGTTGTAGTGATTATATTTGCAGCCGCAGCATTATTAACACCTCCTGATCCAATTACTCAAATAGGTTTAGCCATTCCTTTACTAATTTTATATGAATTATCAATTTTTTCTGTAAAAATTATAGAGAATAAAAATTTAAAAAATTCTGATGCATAATTTAAAAGAAATAAGAAAGGATTTTAATTCTTTTGAAAAAAAATTAGAAAAAAGATCTGTTAATGTTGATTTTAAAAAATTAAAAGATTTAGATATTCAAAACAGAGAATTTATTCAAAAAAAAGAAACACTAGAAAAAGAAAAAAAAGATATTTCAAAATCAAAAGATAAATCTTTATTTGCTAAATCTAAAGAAATATCTAAATCTATTGATGAAATTAGTGAAAAACAACAAAAGATAAAATTAGACTTGGAAAATATTTTATCTAACATACCTAATACCCCACATTCTGATGTTCCTATTGGAAAAGATGAAAATGATAATATTGAGGTTAGTAAATCAGGTGAAATACCTAAATTTGATTTTGATCCAAAATCACATTATGAAATAGGTGAAAATCTCAATATGCTTGATTTTGACTTGGCTACTAAAACTACTGGATCAAGATTTGTTTTTGTAAAAAATAAATTAGCTCTATTGGAAAGAGCTATTTCAAATTTCATGTTAGATATTCACATTACTAAAAACAGTTATGAGGAAATTTCTCCTCCATTACTAGCCTCCGAAAATACAATGTTTGGCACAGGTCAACTTCCTAAATTTGAAAATGATCAATTTGAAGTAAAAATTGATAAGGGAAATGATAGAAAATTTTTAATTCCAACCGCTGAAGTTATTTTAACAAATATTGTTAAGGAAAAAATTTTAGATTTGAAATCTCTACCAATGAGATTTGTTGCGTCTACTCCTTGTTTTAGAAAAGAAGCTGGTAGTTATGGAAAAGATACAAAAGGTATGATTAGACAACATCAATTTTATAAAGTTGAATTAGTAAGTATTGTTGAACAATCTAAGTGCATGGAAGAATTAGAGAGAATGACAAAATGTGCAACTGGTATTCTTGATTTATTAGAACTGCCTTATAGAAAAGTAATATTATGTAGCGGTGATATGGGATTCAGCGCTGAAAAAACATATGATCTAGAAGTATGGCTTCCCTCTGAAAATAGATATAGGGAAATTTCTTCTTGTTCTTCATGTGGGACTTTTCAAGCCAACAGGATGAAAGCAAGATATAAAGACCAAAATAGAGAGACTTTATTTGTTGGTACTTTAAATGGAAGTGGCTTAGCTGTGGGAAGAACCTTAATTGCAATTTTAGAAAATTATCAACAAAAAGATGGCTCAGTAATAGTTCCTAAAGTACTAAGACCATATATGAATAATTTGGAAAAGATTTCATTGAATTAAAGTTGTTTTAAGCGGTGAGATGGTATAAAAATTCATTTTTAAATTAAGGAGTTTTATGGATAGTTCAGGAATAGGTCAGTTTATACCTTTAATATTAATTTTTGTTATTTTTTATTTTTTCTTAATAAGACCTCAACAAAAAAAAGTTAAGGAACATAAAGCGATGGTAGAGGGTTTAAAAAAAGGTGACAAAGTAGTTACATCGGGTGGTATCACAGGGGTAATTACTAGAGTAGTTGATAATGATAAAGTTGAAGTTGAAATCGCTGACAATGTTACAGTAGAGGTAATAAGAGGAACTGGTATTCAAAGTTTGATGAGTTCTCAAGAAATTAAGAAATAAATTTCGTAAAAATAAAGTGTTATATTTTTCTAAATTAAGAATTATCGTTGTTTCTTTAATTTCATTGATTTTTATCTTAATCGCATCAGCAAATTTTTTTAAGTTTGAAAATAATTTATTAAGTAAGAAAATAAATCTTGGACTTGATTTACAAGGTGGATCCTATCTTTTATTAGAGATAGATAATACTCCAGTTATTGAACAAAAACTTCAAAATTTAACAATTACCATTAGAAATTATTTTAAAAAAAAAAATATTAGGCTTAAAAACCTTAAACTATCAAATCAAACATTAACCTTTTCAGTAAATGATGAGTTTAAACAAGAAGTTTTAGATCAATTTAATTCTGAAGAAAGTGATATAAATCCCTACTATCCAAGATTTAAATCACATCAATTAGAAATTCTAGAAGTAAATGATGTTTTTAATGTAAATTTTTCTAAACAAGGAATTGTTAAATTAAAAACTTCCTCTCAAGATCAAGCTTTAGAGATAGTCAGAAGAAGAATTGATGAAATAGGAACAAATGAACCAAATATACTCAAGCGTGGCAATGATAGGATATTAGTAGAACTTCCTGGATTAGATGATCCAATGAGAATAAAATCTTTGTTGGGAAAAACAGCTAATTTAACTTTCAGATTTGTTACCAATAATAAAGAAGATTCTTTTGGTGTGGAAAAATTGAAGTTTGAGGAAGACGATGAAGAAGCATTTGTAAGTAAAAGAATAATTATGAGTGGTGATAATCTTTTAGATGCCCAACCAAGAGTCGACAGTGAAACTAATGAAACAATAGTCTCTTTTACTCTTGATAGAGTAGGAGCTAAAAGATTTGGTAAAGCGACGTCAACAGGTATTGGAAAACAATTAGCTATTGTCCTTGATGGGAAAATAATAAGCGCACCAGTTATTAGAGATACGATTGCAAGTGGCTCAGGTCAAATTAGTGGAGGTTTTACTTTTCAATCTGCTACTGATTTAGCTTTGCTTTTAAGATCTGGGGCGTTACCAGCTCCTTTAAATATAATTGAGGAAAGAACTGTTGGTCCTGATTTAGGTCAAGATTCAATTAATGCTGGAATGATTGCTTTGGCAATAGGTTTCATTCTAGTAATATTATTTATCTTTATTAAATACAAAGTATTCGGGTTAATAACTAATATTGCTTTAATAATAAATTTATTTCTTTTGATTGGAGTTTTAACAATATTTGAAGCAACTTTAACATTACCTGGAATAGCAGGTATAATTCTTACAGTAGGTATGGCAGTTGATGCCAATGTTTTAATTTTTGAGAGAATTAAAGAAGAATTAAAGAATGAAAAAAATAATCTAATAGCTTTTGATAGTGGTTATACTAAATCTAGAACTGCTATACTTGATGCCAACATAACTACTTTACTAGCAGCTATAATCTTATTTTTCATGGGTTCAGGACCTATTAAAGGTTTTTCATTAACGCTAGGTGTTGGAATTTTTACAACACTTTTTTCAGTTTATTTTATAGCAAGATTATTGACTGTTATTTACGTTTCAAAAAATAAACAAAAAGAAGGGTTAATTTAGATGATAGCTTTTAATAAATACTATAATAAATTTAATCTATTATCAGTTTCTTTAGTTGTGATTTCATTATTATTCCTCATTTTCAAAGGATTAAATTTTGGAATAGATTTTAAAGGAGGAACACTAATTGAGTTAAGGTCAAATGATACAAAAATTAATGTATCTTCATTAAGAGATAATTTGAGTCAAATGGATCTAGGAGATGTTTCTGTTAAAAATTTTGGCAATGATACGGATTTTTTAATTAAATTTGAAAATAATGAAAACAAAAAAATTATTGAAGAAATAAAAATAAATTTAGATAAATCCTTTGGAAATAATTTTAATTTTAGAAGAGTTGAAAATGTTGGTCCAAAAGTAAGTAAAGAATTATTAAGATCTGGAGTTATAGCTATATCGGTAGCACTTATTTTAATGTTAATTTACATTTGGATTAGATTTGAATGGCAATTTAGCCTTGGAGCTATAGCAGCTTTGTTTCACGATGTAATCGTTACTCTTGGTTTGTTTTCTTTATTGGGTTTAGAAATAAATTTGTCTATCATAGCTGCTGTATTGACTATTGTTGGATACTCCATGAATGATACGGTTGTAATTTTTGATAGAGTTCGAGAAAATTTAAGAAAATATTCAGATATTAAAATTTTTGAACTAACAAATATTTCAATTAATGAAACTTTATCAAGGACCTTAATTACCTCAGTTACTACATTACTTGCTTTATTATCCATCTTCTTTTTTGGAGGTGAAATTCTTAAAGGTTTTTCTCTTGCTATGATTTTTGGTGTAATATTTGGTACTTATTCCTCAATATATATTGCCAATACAATACTAGTTAGATTAAATGTTTCACAAAAAACGATATTGAGAGAGGATGATAAAAGTTAATATAAATTTTGTGCTGCAACCATCGTTAGTAACATAGGCACAGAGAGTAGAGTATTTGTTCTTGAGAATAACATTGCAGTTCTAGCAGATTTGGCCTTTAGATCAGGTTCACACTCAACAATTCCTAAAGCTCTTTTTTGATTAGGCCAAATAACAAACCAAACATTAAATGCCATTATTAGCCCTAACCACATTCCAATCCCTATTGCCGTATGTTTTGGAATTCCAGAGCCAATACTTAATGTCATAGCGTCATGCAGATATCCATTAAGACCTGCTAATATCAATCCAGACAACACTGTAAAAGCAGCAGCCCATCTAAAATAAAATAATGCTGCTGGCGCAATCACTTTACCTATAGCTGGTTTTTGTTCGTCAGGAATTTTTGCCATATTGGGGATTTGAACAAAATTGAAATACCAAAGTAAACCTATCCACATTATCCCGACTAGAACATGAGTATACCTTGCTATCCAGCTCCAAAATAATCTATCAAAACTAAATCCGTCATTTTGATAAAAGAAGCCCAAAAATAAAATAATTGCTAAAGCTAGTGAAGCATGAATTGTTTTTGATAATGATGATAATAAATTACCCATTTGAAATACATTATAACATTTTTTTTCTAATTCAAAAGAGGTTTTAAAAATTTACCTGTATAACTCTTATCGATTTTACAAATTTCCTCTGGTTTTCCTTCTGCGATAATTTTACCACCCTTAACACCTCCCTCTGGGCCCATATCAACAATATAATCTGCAGTTTTTATAACATCTAAATTGTGTTCTATAACTACTACTGTATTTCCTAAGGCAACAAAAGTATGGAGAATTTCAAGTAATTTTTTAATGTCATGTTGGTGTAAACCTGTCGTAGGTTCGTCTAATATATACATTGTTCTTCCAGTAGATCTTTTTGATAACTCTTTAGCCAGTTTAATTCTTTGAGCCTCACCTCCTGATAGTGTTGTGGCTTGTTGACCAATTTTTATGTATCCTAAACCAACTTTTTTGAGTGTTAAAAGTTTAGTTTTTATATTCGAAATATTTTCAAAATATTCACAACCCTCATCAACAGTCATATTTAAAACATCTGCAATACTTTTGTCTTTAAATTTTATTTCTAAAGTTTCTCGATTATATCTTGTTCCTTTACACTCATCACATTGAATATAAACATCTGGTAGAAAATGCATTTCATATGTAATTACTCCATCTCCCTCACAGGCTTCACATCTACCACCTTTTACATTAAATGAAAATCTCCCAGGTTTGTAACCTCTTGTTTTAGACTCTGGCAAACTTGTAAACCAATCTCTTATCGGACCAAAGGCTCCTGTATAAGTAGCTGGGTTTGATCTTGGAGTTCTTCCTATAGGGGATTGATCTATATCAATAATTTTATCAACTAGTTCTGTGCCTTTGAATCCTTTAAATGGTTTTGGAATTTTTCTTGATTTATTATTATTCAACGTAAGATTCAATGCATTGTATAATGTTTGTAACACCAAAGTAGATTTTCCACTTCCTGATACACCTGTTACACAAGTTAAACTTCCTAAAGGAATTTTTAAATTTACATTATCTAAATTGTTACCTGTAGCACCTGTAATTTCTAAAAATCTTCCATTTTTAGCAAGTCGTCTTTTCTTTGGTATTTCGATTTTAAATTTATTTGATAAATATTTACCAGTGATGCTGTTTTTATTTTGAGTAATGTCTTTTATAGATCCTTGAGCTACAACCTGACCTCCGTTATTACCAGCTTCTGGACCTAAATCAATAATATGATCAGCATTTTCCATTGTTTCAGTGTCATGTTCAACAACAACCACTGTATTTCCTAAATCTCTCAATCTTTTTAAAGCATTTATAAGTTTAACATTATCTTTTTGATGTAAACCAATTGAAGGTTCATCTAATACATACAAAACACCAGTCAAACCAGATCCTATTTGAGAAGCTAATCTAATTCTTTGAGCCTCACCACCTGAGAGTGTACCGGACTCTCGAGAAAGTGTTAGATAATCTAATCCTACATTAAGTAAAAAATTTAATCTTTCATTTATTTCTTTTAAAATATGTTCTGCTATTTTTACTTGTCTTTTATCTAATTTATTCTTTAAGTTTTCAAACCAATTAGTTGCATCTAAAATTGATTTTTCTGTAACCTCACTGATATTTAGGCCATCAATTTTCACACACAATGCTTCATCTTTTAGTCTATATCCATTACATCTTTCACATTTTGTATCTGATTGATATTGGGAAATTTCCTCTCTTTTCCAGTCACTATCTGTCTCTAAATATCTTCTCTCAAGATTATTGATAACTCCTTCAAAAGTTTTCTTATGAGAATATTTTTCATAACCGTCATCGTATGAAAATTTAATCTCTTCATCATCCGATCCATAAAGTATGATATCTTTTATCTTTTTTGGTAATTTTGACCATTTATCATCTAAGGAAAATCCATAATGTTTAGCCAAAGATGATAATGTTTGAGCGTAATATAAAGTTGTAGTTTTTGCCCATGGTTCAATTGCTCCATCAGCAATACTTTTTTTTTCATTGGGTATAACTAAATTTGGATCAACATTAAGCTTGATACCAATACCCTCACATTCTTCACAAGCTCCAAAAGGACTATTAAATGAAAATAATCTAGGCTCAATCTCCTCAATGGTAAATCCACTTTCTGGGCAAGCAAATTTAGTGGAAAAAATAAGTTTCTCTAATTTTCTAAATTTTTTTGGTAAAGTTTCATCTTCATACTCGACAAATAATAAGCCGTTAGCTAAGTTTACAGATGTTTCTATAGACTCTGCTAATCTATTTCCTAATGAGGAGTTTAAAATTATTCTATCAACAAGTACTGAGATATCATGTTTTACTTTCTTATTGAGCTCGGGTACTTTTTCAATATCATATAGAATTTCATCAATTTTTATTTTTCTAAATCCTCTTTTTTTAAAACTTAAAATTTCTTTTTTATATTCGCCTTTACGTCCTCTTACTACTGGCGCATATAGATATATTGTAGATTTTTTTGGTAATTGTTTAATTTTATCTACTATTTGAGATACAGTTTGCGATTCTATTGGTTTACCAGTAAATGGTGAATAAGGAATACCAGCTCTAGCATATAAAACTCTCATATAGTCATAAATCTCTGTTACAGTAGCAACAGTTGATCTGGGATTTTTCGATGTATTTTTTTGTTCAATTGATATTGCAGGACTTAATCCTTCTATCAGGTCAACATTAGGTTTTTTCATCTTGTCTAAAAATTGTCTTGCGTATGCAGACAAGCTTTCAACGTATCTTCTTTGTCCCTCAGCGTAGACTGTGTCAAAAGCAAGAGAAGATTTCCCTGAACCAGATAGTCCTGTAATTACAATAAATTTATCTTTTGGTATTTCTAAAGAAATATTCTTTAAATTGTGTTCTTTAGCTCCCTTAATAACTATCTTTTTAATCATAATTTTAGTTGCTTTGACTTAATAAAATTAATATTCAGTGTAAATTGTGGTATAAATCTAATTAATTAATTTAACAAATTTAAAATATTATGGCTGGAAGTTTAAATAAAGTACTTTTAATTGGTCGTTTGGGCGCAGATCCTGAAATAAAACAAATGGTAAATGGCAAAAGTGTTGCAAGATTAAGTCTTGCAACTAGTCAATCTTGGAAAGATAAAAACACTGGTGAAAAAAAGGAAAAAACTGAATGGCACCGTATAGTTGTATTTAACGAGGGTTTAGTAAATGTAGTTCAACAATATTTAAAAAAAGGTGCACAAATTTATGTTGAAGGACAACTAACAACACGAAAATGGAAAGATGAACAATCAGGTCAAGATAAATACTCAACAGAAGTAGTTATCCAAGGATACAATTCTTCTTTGACAATGCTAGGTGGGGGAAATTCTGGTGGTGGCATAGCAAACGACACAAGTCAAGTTTCGAATAATGAGGAAATTTCTCAAATCTCAAACGATATGGATGACGAAATCCCATTTTAATAATTATGCAAAAGACTGATATTTCAGAAGATAAGAACATCAAACTAATTTCGATGCATGATGAGATGAGCTCATCATATTTGTCTTATGCGATGAGTGTTATAGTCAGCAGAGCTTTGCCTGATATAAGAGATGGATTGAAACCAGTTCATAGAAGGATTTTGTACGCAATGTATAAAGGTGGTTATGATTGGTCAAAACAATTCAGAAAATCTGCAAGGATAGTGGGAGATGTTATAGGTAAATATCATCCTCATGGTGATCAATCAGTTTATGATGCTTTAGTTCGAATGGTCCAAGATTTTTCTATGAGTTTACCTTTGGTAGATGGTCAAGGAAATTTTGGTTCAATAGATGGAGATCCTGCGGCAGCTATGAGATATACTGAAACAAGATTATCAAAGGTATCTCAGTATTTAATTGATGATATAGAAAAAAATACTATTCCTTTTAAAAGCAATTATGATGAAACAGAGAAAGAACCTAGTGTTTTACCAGCTCAATTCCCAAATTTACTAGTGAATGGAGCAGGAGGAATAGCTGTTGGTATGGCAACAAGTATACCTCCTCATAACTTAGGAG
Organism: uncultured Pelagibacteraceae bacterium; assembly: GCA_902576765.1. Taxonomy (GTDB): domain Bacteria; phylum Pseudomonadota; class Alphaproteobacteria; order Pelagibacterales; family Pelagibacteraceae; genus Pelagibacter. The sequence continues at coordinate 43,457 of CACGWH010000001.1, read as the reverse complement.
AGGTTATTAATGGAACCTTAGCTTTGATTGAAAATAAGGATATTAAAATAAAAGATTTAATGAAACATATCCCCGGCCCAGATTTCCCAACTGGTGGAGTTATAATTGGTAAGGATATAATTAAACAAGGCTATAATAAAGGGAGAGGTTCGTTTAAGATAAGAGGTGAAATATCAATTGAAAGTCTAAAAAATGGAAGAGAGCGATTAGTAATTACATCAATACCTTATCAAGTAAACAAATCAGTTCTCAATGAAAGAATAGCGCAATTAGTAAGAGAAAAAAAAATAGAAGGTATAAGAGATATTAGAGATGAATCTAATAGAGAGGGTATTAGAGTATCAATTGACCTTAGAAGCGGTGTTGAACCCGAAACTGTAAAAAGACAGTTATACAAAAATACACAAATTGAAAGTTCTTTTGGATTTAATACCTTGGCAATAGTTGATGGGAAACCACAAACTTGTAATTTAAAAGAATTTTTATCGTGCTTCCTAAATTTTAGAGAAGATGTAGTAATTAAAAAAACTAAATTTGATTTAAATAAAGCTGAAGAGAGAGCTCATATATTAATTGGTCTTTCGGTTTCAGTTGAAAATTTAGATAAAGTTATCAAAATTATAAGATCATCTAAAACTCCTGATGATGCAAAAAAATCAATTTTAAAAACAAAATGGAAAATAAACAAATCTCAAAAAATGATTTCTTTAATTGAGAACAAAAAAAGTAAAAATTTATATTCTCTTTCAGAACCTCAAGTGAATGCAATTTTAGAATTAAGATTACAAAAATTAACTGCTTTAGGTATTAATGAAATAGAATTGGAGATTAAGAAGTTAGCTGATTTGATTGTGAAATATAAAAAAATAATTTCATCCAAAAAAGAATTACAAAAAGTAATAAGTGAAGAACTAAAAAACATTAAAGAGAAATATTCAATTCCAAGAAGAACAAAAATAATTAATGCTGTATTAAATTACGATATTGAGGAAACAATTCAAAAACAATCAGTTTTAATTACTGTGACACTTCAAGGTTATATAAAACGTGGTTCTTTAAATAGTGTCAAAACTCAAAAAAGAGGCGGTAAAGGTAAAACTGGCATTACAACAAGAAATGAGGATTCCGTTGTTCAAACTTTATCAGTTAATACACATACTTCCGTTTTATTTTTTTCAACAGAAGGGTTAGTTTACAGAATAAAAGCTTGGAAAATACCTGAAGGATCAGCTGCTTCTAAGGGAAAATCTTTATTTAATATATTACCTTTAAAAAATCACCAATCTATAAGCTCTATAATGCCGTTTCCTGATGATGAGTCAGAAATGAAAAATTACCAAATAGTTTTTGCTACATCACAAGGAAAAATTAGAAAAAATAGCTTAGATGATTTTTCATCAATTAATACTTCAGGCAAAATAGCAATGAAACTAGATACTAATGATAAAATAGTTGGTGTAAAAATTTGTAAAGAGGATCAAGATATTATATTAAGTACAAAATTTGGAAAATGTATTCGTTTTGAGTCAAAGAAATTAAGAATTTTTAAAGGCAGATCTTCAAAAGGTATTAAAGGCATAGTTCTAGCTCCCAACGATCAAATTGTTTCATTATCCATTATAGATAGCGATAAAAACACCAAAAAAATTAAAAAATCTAAAGATGATAAGTCTGAATTAAAAGCTAAGGAAAAATTCATCCTTTCCATAACTGAGAATGGTTTTGGAAAAAAAACTCCACATACAGACTATAGAGTTACCAATAGAGGTGGAAAGGGAATTATTGGAATAATTAATTCACCAAGAAACGGAAACATTTCATCTTCATTTCCAGTATTTGAGGGTGATGAAATTTTAATTTCTACTAATAAAGGAAGAGTTATTAGAGTTGCTGTAAAAGAAATAAGAACAGCTGGAAGAAACACTCAGGGAGTTAGAATAATTAAATTATCAGGAGAAGAAAAAGTTGTTTCAGCTGATAAAATCGATGATAATTTAGTTTAATGAATAAAGTAGCTATTTACCCAGGCACATTTGATCCTATTACTTTTGGTCATATTGATGTAATAAAAAAAGCTTTAAAATTATTTGATAAAATCGTTGTAGCAGTATCTGACGTAGATAATAAAGATTATTTATTTGACTCAAACGAAAGAATTGAAATTGTAAAAAAAGCTCTTTTTTCAGATTTGAAATTGAATAAAAAAAAGATCTTAGTAATTTCATTTACATCTTTAACAACTGATTTGTGTAAAAAATATAGATCCAACATAATTTTAAGAGGATTAAGAGCTGTTTCAGATTTTGAATATGAATTTCAACTTGCTGGAATGAATAGAAAACTAAATAATAATATAGAAACTATATTTTTAATGTCAGATATTGAAAATCAAATAATTTCATCTAAGTTTGTAAAAGAAATAATAAAGCTAAAGGGCAATATAAAAAAATTTACAACCAAAAGTACAATTAAACTATTAAAAAAAAAATATGAATAGATTTTTTATAAAATTATTAATCTTGTTTTTTTTATTAACCAACCAATCAATTTCAGAGGAGAATATTATGATATTAAAACTAAAAGATGGTGATGTAAAAATTGAATTATTTGAAGATGTAGCACCTAATCATGTTAAGCGGATTAAAGAATTAGCTAATAGTGGTAAATATGACAATGTGGTATTTCACAGAGTAATAGACGGTTTTATGGCACAAACGGGTGATGTAAAATTTGGAAACTCAAATTCAAAAGATTTTAATTTAAGAATGGCAGGTATGGGTGGATCTGATATGCCTGATCTTCAACAGGAATTTAATGATCTTCCTCACGATAGAGGAACTCTATCTATGGCGAGATCATCTGACCCAAATAGTGCTAACAGTCAATTTTTCATTTGTTTTAAACCTGCGCCTTTCTTAGATAGACAATATACAGTTTTTGGAAAAGTAATCGAGGGCATGGAGTTTGTTGATAAAATTAAAAGAGGTGATGAAAAAAATAATGGTTCAGTTACTGACCCAGATAAGATTATTAGTTTTAAATCTTTGTAGAATAAATGGCATTAAAAAGATTTGCCTTTAAACTTTTAAAAGAAAATAAATATGCAAGATGTGGATTAATTGAAACCCATAGAGGGAATATAAAGACTCCAGCTTTTATGCCAGTTGGCACTCAAGCGACAGTAAAAGCTTGTACAATTGATGATATCAAGAAAACAGGTTCAGAAATTATTTTAGGAAATACATATCATTTAATGATACGACCAGGTGTCGATAGAATTAAAAGGGTAGGAGGATTACATAATTTTATGAATTGTGATTTACCTATATTAACCGACTCAGGTGGTTTTCAAGTTATGTCACTATCTAAATTGAATAAAATAGATAGAGAAAAAGGTGCAATATTTAATTCACATATTGATGGTAAAAAGTTTTATCTCAGTCCAGAAGAAAGTATTAAAATTCAATTAGATTTAAATTCTGATATTTTGATGATTATGGATGAATGTCCTAAAAATTCTAAAAATTATGAATTAATTAAGGAGTCAATGAATCTATCTTTATATTGGGCAAAAAGATCTAAGACAGCATTTGGCAAAAATCCTCATAAAGCATTGTTTGGAATAATTCAGGGAGGACTTTTTGACGATCTTAGAATTGAGTCTTTGAATGAACTTCTTAAAATAGAATTTGACGGATATGCAGTTGGTGGTCTTGCAGTTGGAGAGACACAAGCTGAGATGTTTACCGTTCTAGATAATTTAAAAGATAAATTACCATCTAGTAAACCACATTATTTAATGGGTGTTGGCACTCCATCAGATATTCTTGGAGCAGTTAAAAGAGGTATTGATATGTTTGATTGTGTAATGCCTACACGATCTGGAAGAACGGGTCTTGCATTTACTTGGAATGGAAGAGTAAATATAAGAAATAGCAAATATCAAAATGACGATACTCCACTAGATGAGAATTGTAAAAATTTTAATTTGAATAAATACACAAAAAATTATTTAAATCATTTATTTAATACAAATGAGATTCTTGGATCAATGCTTCTTACACTTCATAATATTAATTTTTATCAAGAATTAATGTCATCAATAAGAAATCACATTCAGAATGGTACATTTGATGAATTTCATGATAAATACGTTGATAAGTTGTAATATGAAAACAATTTTGTCTCATAAATTCCTATTTGAAATATATAAATAAATCTATATATACATTTCATTCATTATGAAAACGGGCCGTTAGCTCAGTTGGTAGAGCAATTCCCTTTTAAGGAATGGGTCGATGGTTCGAGTCCATCACGGCTCACCATTAACATCTAGCTAATGTTAATTGGTGGGTACTTTAATATAATTTCACTTGTCCAATCGTTAATTTTTTTTATTCTATTGTCTGCAGATGGATGAGTGCTCATAAATTCTGGTGGGGCTTTACCTTTATTAAATTCTTTCATTCTTTCCCAAATTTTTACTGTTTCTCTAATGTCATATCCTGACAATGAGGAAAAGATTAATCCTAAATAATCAGCTTCACTCTCTTGTTTTCTGTTAAATGGGTTCATAATTCCTAATTGAGACAATAAAGCAACAGTATTCATACCGGTGGCACGATTGACTTGAGATAATTTTCCTCCAGTAAAAATATCAAGCAGTTGAGTTCCAGTATTTAGAAGAGCTCCTCTACTAGCTCTCTCTACCGAATGTTTCGCTACTGCATGAGCAATCTCATGCCCCATCACTGCAGCTAGTCCATTTGTATTTTTAGTAACATCTAAAATTCCTGTATAGACAGCTATCTTACCTCCAGGCATGCACCAAGCATTTCTAACTTTTTTGTTATCTATTAATATGTACTCCCAATCAAAATTTGTTGTAGGATCATTCATTTTAGTTTGATAAAAATATTCACTTATAGAATTTTCCATTTTTTTACCAATTTCTTTAATTTCAGTAAGTGTTTTAGAATCAGTGATTAGTTTTTCTTTTTCTTTAACCTTTTCATAAATTTGTGCTGCTTGGGCATTAAGTTTGGCTTCAGGTATTATTTTTAACTGTCTTCTTTCGGTTATTGGTGCAGTTGCACAAGAATTCAAAACAATACCACAACACCCACATCCAATATAAGATAAAAATTTTCTTCTATTCATTTTCTAATAACATTGATATTATATTTATTAATGAATCTAAATAATAAAATATTATTATTCCTTTTCATAGTGGCAATTTTTTTTGTAATCTACTCAAGTTTTAAGTAAATAAATGGCGAAAAATAAAAAAAAAAAATCTCTAACACTTATCTTACGAAATTATTTTATTACAGGTGTAGTTGTGTTAATTCCTATAGGATTTACCCTGTACTTAACAAAGTTTATAATTGGTATTTCTTCTAAAATTATACCAGAAAATATAAATCCAAATAGTTATTTGCCTTACGCAATACCAGGAATAGAAATTATCCTTTCCGTAGTTTTTATCACTTTTGTTGGAGGTTTATCTTTATCTTTTTTAGGTAAACGAATTCTTAAACTCATTGATGATTTGTTTAAAAGAATTCCTGTTTTAAGGACTATCTATTCAGCAATAGTTCAAATGACAGAAACATTTTCTAATAAAGATGATAATGATAAAAAAAGTGTTGTGTTAGTTGAATATCCTAGAAAAGGTGTTTGGGCCGTTGGTTTTGCAACAAAAGAAAACAAAGGTGAGATGGCTGAAAAAACAAATAAAAAGTTGATAAATGTTTTTGTTCCTACTACACCAAATCCTACAAGTGGTTTTTTACTTATGTTTCCAATTGACGAAGTAATTTATTTAAACATGACATTTGAAGAAGCGTCTAAATTTATTGTTTCAGCAGGAACTTCCACTGGAAAAAATTAGGCAATATCGTTTATAATATCTGCTCTATCATATAATTTGATTAATGGTTTAAATTTGCTTATGTCTTCATAATTATTTTCAATTCTTTTGATTTCTTTTTCTGCTAAAATAAAAAGATTATGATTATGGATTGGGTCTGCTAATCTAAAATTTTTAATTCCACTTTGTTTAAAGCCTAAAATATCTCCAAACCCCCTTAATTTCATATCCTCTTCAGATATTTTAAACCCATCATTAGAGTCTTTTAAAATATTAATTCTCTTTTTTGCATTATCGCTTAAATTTGACTTAAACATTAGTATACAGGAAGACTCTTTATTACCTCTTCCAACTCTACCTCTTAGTTGGTGTAACTGGGATAGACCAAATTTGTTTGCATTTTCAATAATTATTACATTTGCATTAGGAAAATCTATACCTACTTCTATAATTGTGGTTGAAACTAAGATTTTAAAATCATTACGTAAGAATTTGTTAAGAATAATTTCTTTTTCATCAGCTGTTGTTTTTCCATGAAGTAAAAAAACTTGTTTAGGAAATATTTTTTCTAAGTATTTTGATTTTTTTACAGCAGAAGTATGATCAATTTTTTTAGACTCTTCAATTAAAGGACATACCCAAAAAATTTGATTACCAAGTTTGATTTCTTTTTTAACAAATCTGATTACGTCATCTATTTTGTTTTCAAGTTTACTGTAAGTCTTAATTGGTTTACGAATATTAGGTTTTTCTCTAATTATTGAAAGATCCATATCCCCATATATTGTCATTGTCAAAGTACGTGGGATAGGTGTTGCAGTCATTAAAAGAACATCACAATCTTTACCAGCTTTATCTGACAATCTTTTTCTTTGACTAACACCAAATTTATGTTGTTCATCAATTATTATTAATCCAAGTTTTTTAAATTCAACTTTTTTTTGAAATAGAGCGTGAGTACCAAAAACTATATCAATTTGTTTTTTTGATAATTGATCTAAAATAACTTTTTTGTCTCTATATGATGATTTGCCCGAAAGTAATTCTATTCTTATATATTTAGGAAATATTTTTTTTGCTAATAAAAAATGTTGTCTTGCTAATATCTCAGTGGGTGCCATTACTGCTACTTGAAAACCCGAATTGATAGTATTAAAAGCAGATAGTAAAGATACTATTGTTTTTCCACTTCCAACGTCGCCCTGAAGCAATCTAAACATTTTATTTTCAGAACTTAGGTCTTTATTTATTTCATCTAAAGTTTTAATTTGATCTCTAGTTAAAGAAAAATCTAATTCAGAAATTATTTTGTTTTGTTTTTTTGTATCAAATTTTTTTTTAGTTTTTTTAATTCTTTTAATTTTTTTTCTAATTTCTGAATTTACTAAAAATGTAGAGAAAATTTCATCAAAAGCGAGTCTTTGATAAAAATTTTCATTAAATTTACCAATATTTTCTGGATCATGTAATTTTTTGATTGAGTCATTCCAACTTATATTATTAAATCTTTTTAGAATATCTGTTGAATGCCATTCTTCAATTTCTGGTAAATTATCTATTATTTGTAATATAATTTTATTATAAACTTTTTCACTAATACCCTCGGTTAATGAATAACTATTATGTTTTTGTTTGATGATAGAAGAGTCTTCTGAAACATATTTTGGGTTTGTTAGTTGGTATTTATTTCTAAAATATTTAATTTTACCACTTATAGTTACTTCTTTTCCAATAGGCAGTATCTTTTTTATATAACCTTCATAACTATTGAAAAAAACACAGTCTATTTGACCAGTTTCATCTTTACATAAAACACGATTTGGTAAATTTCTAATTCTTGGGAAGGAATATTTTTGAGGTATTATAGTTATGGTTTGTACTTCATCGATTTTCAGATCTTTAATTTTTGAAGATAAACTTCTATCAGTGAATGATTTTGGTAACTTCCATAAGAGATCGAAAATATTATTTATTTTTTTCTTTTTAAGTAAATTTGTGGTTTTAATTCCAACACCTTTGAGAGCACTAAGGTCAGACAATAAATATTTGTAATTTCTTTTAATATCCATAAACTAATATTATATTCCTAATATGACCACCGATATAGAACAAATAAAAAAAAAGATTATTTATCGATCAAATTATCGCGGTACAAAAGAAATGGATAAACTTTTAGGAGCTTTTACAAATAAATATTTAGAGCAGTTAGATTATGAGGATTTAAATGAGTTAATTAAACTTTTGGAAATCGATGATAATAATCTTTACAATTTTTATAATGGTTTAGATACAAATATAGAATTTGAGGATAATAAAATAAATAATCTATTTAAAAATTTTCAATATAAATAGTCAAATGGCGGAGAGACTGGGATTCGAACCCAGGAAAGAGTTGCCCCTTTGCCGGTTTTCAAGACCGGTGCTTTCAACCGCTCAGCCATCTCTCCGTGAGCTAGGTTTTATAATTAAAAATATTTAATTCAACTATAAAATAGTCTAATTAGACTTGATATTTTATTCTTTTAATAAATATGAAAAATAATTTTAATAAAGGTTTAATTTTAACCTCACTGGGATCTTTTTGGTGGGGTTTTATCGGGGTTATATACTTTGAGTCAGTTTCTTTTATTGGTCATACTGAATTAGTTGTACATAGATGTTTGTGGACAGCAATAATGTTAATTGTAACGACTTCGTTTTTATCAAAATGGAAAATCTTTTTTAGAGAAATTGAAAATAAAAAAAAATTAATCGCATTACTTATATCTGGTTTCTTAATTTTTGTGAATTGGTCGATATGGATATATGCTGTTGCCTCTGAGAGGATAATAGACGCGAGTTTTGGATATTTTATAATGCCAATTATTAGTGTTCTTTTAGGATATATTTTTTTTAAAGAAAAACTTAATAAAAAAAGAATTTTTTCAATTATTTTAGTTTTTATATCCATCATGATTTTAATTTTTTTTAATCTCAAATCATTGCCATGGGTTGGTTTAATTGTTGCTTTTAGTTGGGCCTTTTATAATTTGGTAAGAAAAAAAATTGAAATTGATACAGATATAGGTCTTCTAATTGAAAGTTTATATATTTTTCCTTTTGCTTTAGTTGCATTTTATATTATTTCAAAAAATGGATTAAATGATTTTAATTTAGGCAATCCAGGATTAAGTCTGTACTTACTTTTGGCTGGACCCATGACTGTGATTCCATTGTTTCTATATGTTAGAGGTGTCGAATTAATTGGATTAGGACCAACTGGAATGATTTTTTATATTACACCAACTTTACAGTTCATTTTAGGGTATTTCTATTACGGAGAAGATTTTTCATTAGTAAAATTTCTAAGTTTTATTATTATTTGGATTGCTGTAATTATATATTTAAATGATTTATATGAAAAAAATTAAATTTTTTTTTTTAATTCTGTTTTTTTTTAATTCAAATGTTTTAGCTGATAATAATAATGATTTTGAAAAGTGGAAAATTGATTTTAAACAAAGAGCATTAGCTAACAATATTTCAGAAAAAACTTTTGATCTTGTAATGGCAGATACTAAGTTTTTAGAAAATGTAATAAAATATGATAGATATCAACCTGAATTTTATGAGGATACGAAAACTTATGTATCAAAAAGATCGTCTACAAAGAAATTGAATAAAGGAATAGACTTCTATCAAAATAATAAAGATTTGATAAATATTGTAGAAAACAAGTTTGAAATAGAAAAAGAACTTTTATTATCATTAATGGGTATCGAAACAAATTATGGAACTTACGTTGGTAAAATGGATATTCTTTCATCGTTGGCAACATTAAGTTACGACAAAAGAAGATCTGAATTTTTTACTAAAGAACTGCTTATCTTGTTAAAATTAATTGATGAAAATCAAATAGATTATAAATCATTATATGGTTCATGGGCAGGTGCTTTTGGTTTTTTTCAATTCATGCCTTCAACTATAAAAAATCATGCGATTGATTTTAATACAGATAATTATATAGATTTAAAAAATTCTCATGACGCATATGCGTCAGCAGCAAATTATCTTAAAAAAATTGGTTGGAAAAAGAATTCTCCTTGTTTCTATAGAATTAATCTTAAAGAAAATATACCAAAAAAATATTTAAATGTTTCTGCAAAAAAACTTAATAATAAAAAAAAATTAGGTTTTTTTAAAAAATATATTGAAAATTATGATGAAATAAGTTTTTTAAAAAAAAATTATAATGTGGCAATAATTACTCCAGATAAAGATATAATTCCTGGATCAGATACTTTAAATCCTGCATATATTGTATTTGATAATTATGAAATTATTCTTCAATGGAATAGATCTTTAAGATTTGCTCTAGCTGTTTGTACTCTAAAGGATAAGTTTAAAAATGAATTATAGATTAATTATTTATCTTTTATTTTCTTTTTTTCTCTTAAGTTGTGACCAATCTTTAAGTAAAAAAACAAAAAAAATAGAACTTAAGATAGAAAATAGATATAAAAATTCTGGTTTTGCATTAATTTATGATGAAAATCTATCAAAAATTAAAAAATTAGAAAAGAGATCCCTTAATATTTACCACAAATCATTAAAAAAAAAATCAAAAGTTAAAATTACAAATCCCGAAAATGGTAAATTTTTAATAGCTGAGGTAAAATCTAATAGAGAAAAATTCTCAAATTTTTATAATTCAATTTTAAGTCAGAGAATAGCTGAAGAATTAGAAATAAATCACAATGAACCTTTTATTGAAATTGTTTTATTATCAAAAGACTCAACTTTTATCGCAAAAAAGAGCAAAATGTTTGAAGAAGAGAGATCTGTTGCTGAAAAAGCTCCTGTAGATGGAATTTTGATCAACGATTTGAATCAAAAAAAAGTTCAAAGCAATAAGATAAAAAATAAAAAATTTTCATATTCAATAAAAATTGCAGATTTTTATTATAAAGATAGTGCAAAAATCATGATAAATAGGATTAAAAATGAAGCAAATTTAAAGAAGATAAAAATAATCAAATTATCAGAAACAAAATATAGGGTATTATTAGGACCTTTTAATGATATAAAAAGTCTCAAAGACTCATTTGAAAAAATGAATTTCTTAGATTTTGAAAATTTAGAAATTTTAAAAAATGTTTAGAAAAATTTTATTTTTACTTTTCATACAATGCTTTCTTGCACAAAACATTAGTGGGAATATAGAAATTAAAGCTAGAACAGCAATATTACAAGATTATTTATCAGGAGAAATTTTGTATGAAAAAGAGCCTGATAGATCAATTTATCCTGCATCTATGACAAAGATAATGACAAGTATAATTGCTTTTGATCTTATAAAATCTGGTGATTTAAAATTAGATGAAAAATTTATTATTTCAGAAAAAGCTTGGAGATTGTCGACCGCTGGCTATTCATCAATGTTTGTTATGGTTGGAGATGAAGTTTCAGTTGAGGATTTATTAAAAGGTATCATAGTTGCATCTGGTAATGACGCTTGTATAGCTTTAGCAGAAGGTATAGCAGGAACAGAGGAAGAATTTGCAATAATGATGACTTCTAAAGCAAATGAAATAGGCATGTTTAATACTAATTTTACAAACTCTTCAGGTATTAACGATCCAGATAATTATTCAACTGTCAAAGATATTTTGATTATGTCAAATTATTTGATTCGGAATCACCCCGAATATTATAAATGGTTTAGTGAAATTGAATTTACTTGGGATAGAACAGGCGGAGATCCAATAACGCAAGGAAATAGAAATCCTCTTTTATATAAAAATATGGGAGCCGATGGAATAAAAACAGGCTATCTAGCAGTTGAAAAATATTCATTGGCATCATCAATTCAAAGAAAGGGCAGAAGGTTAATTGCTGTTGGTAGTGGATTTGATACTAAAAGATCAAGATCAAGAGAAAGCTCTAAACTACTAACGTACGGTTTAACAAATTTTGATTTAATTGAAATCTCAATAGACAATAACCCCTTAGACAGTGTTGAAGTATGGTTAGGAAAAAATAAGACAGTAAAAGTTTATACTAAAGAAAATATTTATAAAACAATCAAAAAGGGCCAAAAGAAAAAACTTAAAGCTAAAGTGATTTATGAAGGTCCAATTGAAGCACCAATTAAAAAAGACCAGAAATTGGCCAAACTAAAATTAATATATGACGAAGAATTAATAGGCGAATATGATCTATTAGCTCTAAATGACGTTAAAAGAGTTAACATGTTCTCAAGATTAATGAAATCTTTAAATTATATTATCTGGGGTGATGTCTAAAAAGCCCGTTATTGTTTTTGAGGGTATAGAAGGAAGTGGTAAAACTTATCATATTGACCATGTTTCAAAATACTTAAAAAAGAAAAAGATAAAATATATTAAACTACGAGAGCCTGGTGGCACTTCCAATTCCGAGAAAATAAGAAAATTAATCTTAAATAATAAATCTAATTTTAATAAGGAGACAGATTTATTGCTTTATTTAGCCTCAAGAAGTGAAAATATTAGTTTGTTAAAAAAAAATTTTAGAAAAAAAGTAATTTTAATAGATAGATTTATAGACTCAAGTATTGCCTACCAACATTATGGATTAGGAGTAAATAGAAGATTAATAGAGATAATTAATAAAAGTCTTTTAGGAAATTTTAAGATCGATTTTACATTTTTGAATATTGTGAATAACAAGAACATGATTAAACGACTCAAATTAAGAAAATCATTAAACAGATATGATAAATTTAATAATAAATTTTATTATAAAGTCCAAAATGGTTTTCTAAAATTGTCTCGTAGAAATAAAAGAAAATATAAAATTATTGACTCAAATTTAAATATAAATTTGAACAAATCCTTAATTTTAAGAAAAATAGATAAGTTGGTATGAATAATTTAAAACCTATCAATCAAACCTATTTATTTGGTTTACATCAATATTTACAAGAATTGATTAACTTAGATAAAAAGAAACGTCTTCCAAATAAAATTTTACTCAGTGGACAAAAAGGTTTAGGTAAATCTACTTTAGCTTATCATTTTATAAATTATATTTTATCTAAAGATGAAGAGTATAAATACGATATGAGTAATTTTGTTATCAACAGAGAAAATCATTCTTTTAAGACTACATTAAATAAATCAAACCCAAATCTGATTATTATTGATATTGATCAAGAAAAAAAAATGATAGATATAAATCAAATTAGAGAATTACTCTCTAACTTACAAAAATCATCTTTTAATAATAAACCAAAATTTATTTTAATCGATAACATCGAATTTCTTAATGTTAATTCAATAAACGCTTTATTGAAAGTTATAGAAGAACCCTCAATAAATATTCATTTTATTCTCATAAATAATAATAAAAAGATACTATCCACTTTAATTTCTAGGTGTATTAATTTTAGAATCTACCTTACTTATGAAAAAAACTTAGAAATAGCTGAAAAACTTATTCAAAATAAGTTAAATGAAGTTATTAATGATGAATTGATTAATTATTATTCTACTCCAGGAAATATTTTTAACTTATTTAATTTTGCTAGAGAAAATAAATATGATTTAAAAAATACTAATTTAAAAGAATTTTTAAAAATGGTTATCAAAAATAATGATTATAAAAAAGGTGAAGAGATTAAATTCATTATTTTTGATTTTATTGAACTTTATTTCAATAAGCTGAATTTATCGATTTCTACTAAATTAAATGAAAAATATCATTATTTTTTAGGTAGAATATCCAATACTAAAAAATTTAATTTAGATTACGAGACTTTATTTATGGAATTTGAGGAACAAATCTTGAATGGATAAAAATTTTTATATTACGACACCAATTTATTATCCATCAGCTAGACCACATATGGGTCATGCTTATTCTAGTATAATCGCGGACTTTTTTGCTAGATTTAAAAGAATGGATGGTTTTAATGTTTACTTTTTAACTGGTACGGATGAACATGGTCTTAAAATTCAAAGAGCTGCAGAAAAAAATGGTATTGAGACATCTAAATTTTGTGATGAAATAAGCAAAACTTTCAAAGACTTGTCTAAAACATTAAACCTTACAAACACTGATTTTATTCGAACAACAGAGCAAAGACATAAAGAGTCCGTTCAACACCTATGGAATGAATTAAAAAAAAATGATGATATTTATCTTTCAAAATATTCAGGATGGTATTCTGTATCTGATGAAGCTTTTTATTCAGATGAGGAAATAGAGGAAATAGATGGGAAAAAACAATCCATTTCATCAAAATCAGCAGTTGAATGGATGGATGAAGAATCATATTTCTTCAGATTATCCAAATGGGAAAAACCTTTATTGGATTTTTATGAAAAAAATCCTGATTTTATCTCTCCAGAGTCTAGAAAAAATGAAGTAATTAGTTTTGTTAAAAGTGGTCTTAAAGATTTATCTGTTAGTCGAAAAAGTTTCTCGTGGGGTATTAAAGTACCCAATGATAATGACCATGTTATTTATGTATGGTTAGACGCATTAACAAATTATATAAGTGCTTTAAATTATCCAAATAAAGATAATGATCTTTACAAAAAATATTGGCCTGCATCAATCCATTTAATTGGAAAAGATATTCTTAGATTTCATGCAATTTATTGGCCAGCTTTTTTGTTGGCTGCAAAGATAGAACCTCCAAAAAAAGTTTATGGTCATGGCTGGATACTTTCAAATGATCAAAAAATGTCAAAATCAAAAGGAAATATTTTAGATCCGCTCGAGATAATTAATGAATATGGATTAGATCCTCTAAGATATTATTTAATAAAAGAGGTATCTTTTGGAAATGACGGAAATATCTCGCAAGAAAGATTAGAAGATTGTATTAACAGTGACCTAGCGAATAATTATGGAAATTTATGTCAACGAGTTACTGCTTTTGCTATAAAAAATTGCCAAAGTAAAATTCCCGAAAAGGTTCAATTCGAAAAAGAAGATTTAGATATTTTAGAAAAATTTAGTGAAAATTTAGCTTTAATTAGAAATAAAATAGATAATCAAGACATAAATTTTTATATAGATTTTATTGTTAATTCTTTATTTGAAGCAAACAAGTATTTTAATGATCAAGAGCCCTGGAAGAAAAAGAATGATATTACTCGGTTAAATACGATAGTATACACAACATTAGAAATTGTTAGAAAAATCAGTTTTTTATTATATCCAATCATACCTGAATCAACTTTAAAGGCATTGAAGATTTTTAATATAAATGAAAATGAAATAATTTTATCTACTGTGGCAAATAATGACTTTCTAGTAAAAGGAAACTCTATTAATAAAATTGATATACTTTTTAATAAAATAGAAAAAAAAGATGATTGATTCACATTGCCATTTAGATCATGAGCCACTGTTAAGTGATTTAGAAAATATTATCCAAAGATCTAAAGATGCAGGAATTGAAAAATTATTAACTATTTCAACGTCAATAGAAAGCTTTTCTAGAGTAAAGGAATTAGTTCATAAAGATGAAATTATTTATGGTACTATTGGAATTCATCCTCATGAAGCAAACAAAGATATAGTCAATTCAGAATTTATAGAAAAATCTTTAAAAGACAATAATAAGATAATTGGAATAGGTGAAACAGGATTAGATTTTTTTTATAATAATAGTGATAAAGATAAACAAATAGATAGTTTTAAAATTCACATTGATGCTGCGATTAAAACTAATGTTCCATTAATAATTCATTCTAGAGAAGCAGAAGAGGAAACTTTTGACATTTTAAATGATTATAAAGATCAAAATTTAAAAATTCTAATGCACTGCTTTACAGGATCAAAAAATTTCGCAAAAAAACTTTTAGATTTTAATACTTTTTTTTCAGCAAGTGGTATTATTACCTTTAAAAATTCTGAAGAATTGCAAGATACCTTCAAATTTTTACCTTCAGATAAGATTTTAATTGAAACAGATAGTCCTTTTTTAGCTCCAGTTCCAAATAGAGGAAAAAAAAATGAGCCATCTTTTATCAATTTTACAGCCACTAAATTAGCAGAGATACGAAATATTGACAAATCAGAACTTATTAAATTGACAACAAACAATTTTAATAAACTTTTTCAATAAAAAAAATATGGAATTCATTATTTTAGGATGTGGAAGTTCAATGGGTGTTCCTAGGCCTGATGGTTTTTTTGGAAATTGTGACCCAAAAAATAAAAGAAATTTTAGAACAAGATGTTCAGCTATAATAAAGACTTCTGATCAAAATATTTTGATTGATACTTCACCAGATTTACGTCAACAATTACAAAGACATAAAATAAAAAAGATTGATAAAGTTCTTTTTTCACACATGCATGCAGATCAAACTCATGGAATTAACGATTTAAGATCGTTTTATATTCAAAATATGAAGCAAATAAATGTATACGCAGATAAGCCAACATCCAAATACCTTAAGAATACTTTTTCATATATCTTTAAAAGTTACTCAAAAGAATATCCTGCAACTTTAAAACTAAATAAATTACAAAAAAATATCTTAACAAAAAATAGAAATAAAAAAATAATCATAAAGTCAGTTGAAGTTCAACATGGAAAAGTAAAATCAAATTGTTTTATAGTTGATAACAAATTAGCTTATATAAGTGATGTAAATAAAATATTCAGTAAAGACTATAAATATTTCAAAAATCTTAAATATCTTATCATTGATTGTTTATGGTACAATTATCATCCTTCTCATTTTAATTTAGAGACATCTTTATCAATGATAAAAAAATTTAAACCAAAAAAAGCTATTTTAACCAATTTATCACCTGTTTTAGATTATAAAGTTTTAAAAAAAATATTACCTAAGAATATTACCCCAGCCTACGATGGGCTTACTATAAAACTATAATATACTTTCTATTTTATCTGTAATCTTTTTAGACAGAGGTTTTGTGAATGATGAAAATGTATCTTCTATCTTGCCTTCTTTATTTATTAAGATTTTATAGAAATTCCATTTTGGTATAGCTGACTTACCATGATTTTCTTTAGCCCATTTAAATAAATCATGTGCGTTTTTTCCTTTTACCTCAGTAATACTCGATAACGGGAAATTGATATTAAAGTTTACCTCACAAAACTCTTTTACTTCGTTATCACTTTTTTTTTCTTGATTAAATGAATCTGAAGGAATACCAAGAACAATTAATCCTCTTGATTTGTACATATCCCACAATTTTTGTAAATCATCGTATTGATTAGTAAAACCGCAATAGCTAGCCGTATTTACAATTAAGACTGCTTTGCCTTTATATTTTTTAAAATCAATAACCTCGCCACTGATCCCTTCAATGTTAAAATCATAGAAAATTTTATCATAATTTCCCAAGACTGAACTTTTAAAAAAAAACATTATAATTGATAATCCTATTAATATAATTTTTCTCATTTATTTGGTGTAAGTAGTATTAAAAAATATCCAAATAATGTAGATAATAGAGACCCTGTTAATACGCCAATTTTTACTCCATCCATATATTGTAAATTGTCAACAAAAGCTAAATTTCCAACAAATAAACTCATGGTAAAACCAATACCCGTTAATACACCAACGCCGTAAAAATTATACCAATTTGAGTTATTAGGCATTTGTGCGATCTTCATCTTTATTGATATATATGAAAAGACAAAAACTCCTAATTGTTTTCCTACAAATAGTCCTAATAAAATTCCTAAAGGCACTTTGTCTAATAAAGAATTAAAAGATAATCCTTCTAAAGAAACTCCAGCATTTGCAAAAGCAAATAAAGGCATTATACCAAATGCTACATACGGACTTATTGCATGTTCAACTTTTAATAATAATGAAAAATCTTTTTCTTTTTTTCTATGTGGTATCGTCATAGCTAATAAAACACCAGCAATTGTGGCATGAATACCTGAATTATGTGTAAAATCCCAAAGAAAAATACCAACAATTAAATAGGGTAAAAATTTTTTTATATTAAATTTGTTTATAATTAATAATAAGATAAATGCTAACAACATCAAACTAAGGTATTTGACGCTTAAATCCCCAGAATAAAATAGTGCAATGATAACAATTGCCCCTAAATCATCAATTATTGCAAGAGCGGTCAAAAAAACTTTTAATGATAACGGAACTCTTTTTCCTAACAAAGATAAGACACCTAAAGAAAACGCTATATCGGTTGCTGAAGGAATAGCCCAGCCATTTAAAGTTTCACTATCACCAAAATTTATAAACACATAAAATAAAGCAGGAACCAACATACCACCAACGGCTGCTATAATTGGAAGTAAGGCTTGTTTTATGTTTGAAAGTTCACCTTGTAAAAATTCTCTTTTAATTTCAAGTGTAACAAAAAAAAAGAATATTGCCATTAATGCATCGTTTATCCAATGAATAACTGATAATTTTAAACCAAAATTATTAATTCCTATAAATAAGTATTTATTTAAAGTTGAAAAATATAACTCTGAGAAATCGGAATTACTTATTAATAAAGCAATTATTGCAGCAAATAATAAAACTAATCCACTAGCTGCCTCAAGTCTAAAAAACCATTTAAAGGGTTTTGACAAATAATTAATCATATTTAAATCAAGTCTTTAATGAATAATTGAATATCTTTCAATGTCTCATATAGGTTAAATAGAAAAACCTCTAATCTTGGAAAAATATCATATAGTTGGATTTTAAAAGTATCTAAGATTAAAATAAGTGCAATAAAGGAAATTATTATTACCAAAATATAAGATAAAAGCTTTCCAAATGAAAAGCTCGATTTTGGTTCATACTTTACTATTTCAGTCTTTGGTAATGAATTTTTTTGTTTACTAGATAATTTTTGTTTTTTTTCTATATCTTTTATTATTGGTTTATTTTTTTTAATGGCTTTAGAAGATAACTTATCCTTTTTTGATCTTAACTCGGTTTTTAAGTATTGATTTTCTTGATCTTTTTTATAAAACCAAACGTGGTTACAAGATCCACATTGTATAGTTCTTCCAGCTGAGGGTATTAGATCTGAATCTACATCAAATTTTTTAGAACAATTAACGCACTCAATAATCATAATATTTTTATATCAGATTCATATAAAATTACCTTTAATTTAACAATCTTTATACTTTTAAATATTTGATAAGTGCTGTATTAGTACATCACTCGGAGTGTAGCGCAGCCTGGTAGCGCATCTGGTTTGGGACCAGAGGGTCGCAGGTTCGAATCCTGCCACTCCGACCATCAATTATGAAAAGAGCTAAAATTTATAATCCGAATAAAAGTGCGATGCAATCTGGTTTAGGTAAAACTAATAAATGGATTTTAGAATTTGAAACAAAAAATCCAACTAAAAATCCATTAATGGGTTGGGAAAGTTCATCTGATACTTATACTGAATTAAAGTTAGAATTTTCATCTAAAGAACTCGCAATTAATTATGCAAAAAAAAAGAAAATTAATTTTGAAATTATAGAACCAAAAAAAAGAAAAATTGTTAAAAAATCATATGCCGACAATTTTTTAAGTTAGAATTATGTTTAAATTTTTTACAGATAAAAGGTGGCATTTATGGAGTATTGGAGGCACAATACTTATATTGGCTGCTACTTGGTATCAAGTTCAATTAGATGTAAGAATTAATGAATGGTTTGGTGAATTTTATGACACTTTACAGAAAGCCTTAGCTGAACCTGGTGCTGTAAGTGAAAAAGAATTCATTGCTTATCTTTTTACTTTTGCAAAGATTGCGGCTGTTTATATATTGGTTGTAATATTTAGCGATTATTTTACAAGCCATTGGACCTTTAGATGGAGAACAGCAATGGCTGATTTCTACCACGATAAATGGGATTTCGCCTCATCTATTGAAGGAGCTTCACAGAGAGTACAAGAAGATACGCTTAAGTTTGCAAGAATAATGGAAGGCTTAGGAGCTGAACTTTTGAGAAGTGTAATGACACTTATTGCTTTTACTCCAATTTTATGGGGACTATCGAAAAGTATAACTGTGCTTCCATGGATAGGTGAGGTTAACCACGCATTAGTATGGGTAGCAATTATTTCTGCATTAGGTGGTACGTTTATTCTTGCAGCTGTAGGAATTAAATTACCTGGCATAGAATATGATATTCAAAAAGAAGAGGCAGCTTATAGAAAAGAATTAGTTCTTGGTGAAGATTTTAAGGAAAATGCGCAACCAATAAAAATTGATCAATTATATGGTGGGGTAAGAAAAATTCATTACAAGATGTATTTCCATTACTTATATTTTAACGCAGTAAAATGGAGTTACCTACAAGGTATGGTTATTGTACCTTATTTAGCTTTAGCACCAACAATAGTAACTGGTGCTATTACTTTAGGTTTTGTTCAACAAATTATCAGAGCTTTCGGTAGAGTAGAAACTTCATTGCAATATTTAGTGAGAAGTTGGCCAATAATTGTAGAATTGATATCTGTATGGAAAAGACTAAATGAATTTGAAAATAAACTTAAAATTAATACAGAAAAAATATCTAAAGAAAAAATTTAGTGGCTTTAAATAAAGAATTAATTGATAAGATAATAAAGGTTACTTCTAAAGCGGCGATTTCTTGCGGTCAGTTTATTGGAAAAAATGATAAGAAAAATGCCGATAAGGCTGCAACAGATGCTATGAGAAATGAAATTAATAAACTTGAATTTAATGGTGAAGTCGTAATAGGTGAAGGGGAACTAGATGAAGCACCAATGTTATATATTGGTGAAAAATTAGGTTCTGGTGGAAATTTAGATATTGATATTGCTGTTGACCCTCTTGAGGGTACAAATTTTGTTGCTAAAAATTTACCTGGAGCTTTATCTGTTATATCAATTGCTGAAAAAGGAAATCTTTTTAAAGCACCTGAAACTTACATGAATAAAATTGCAGTTTCAAATAAAGTTCCATATGATGCTACCGATTTAGATTTTTCTATCGAAAAGAATATTAAAAATTTAGCAGATTCATTAAATAAAGATATTAGTGATATTACAGCATGTTTATTAAATCGACCTAGACATTATGAAATAATAAAAAATTTGAAAAAAATGAATGTAAAGATGAAGCTAATTTCTGATGGAGATGTTTCCGGGGCTTTAATGGTAACAGATGATAAATACAATGTAGATATTTTTTTAGGAATTGGTGGTGGCCCAGAGGGTGTTTTAGCAGCTTCAGCTATTGATGCCTATGGATGTAAATTTCAAGGAAGATTCATTTTTGATAGTGATATAAATATTTTAAGAGCAAAAAAGATGGGCATAAAAGATTTGGAAAAAAAATATGAATTACATGAAATTATAAAAGGTGACTCAATATTTTGTGCAACCGGTATTACAGATGGAGATTTAGTTAAAGGCATTAATATAAAAGATAATAAGTATATCACTGAAACTTTAGTTACACACAAAAGCGCAAATATGTGTAAAATTGTTGTAAGAGAAGACACTATAAAAACTTGATAAATATAACTTTTTACAATAAAAGATCCAGATTTGGTCCCTTCGTCTATCGGTTAGGACACGTGGTTTTCATCCTCGAAAGAGGGGTTCGATTCCCCTAGGGACCGCCATTATTCACTATAATGACATATTTCGTATATATGATTAGAAGTATTTCATCTATCAAAAGAAAAACTTACGTAGGATATACAAAAGATTTAATAAAAAGGATTAACTTGCATAACATGAATAAAGGAGCAAAGTCTACCAAAGGATTTAAATGGAAAATTATATATAAAAAAAAATTTTCTAATAAAAAGGAAGCAATGTCTTATGAATATAAACTGAAACATGATAGAAAAAAAAGAGATATTATTTATAATAAATCTTTATGAGTATAGCAATTTTACTCCCTTTTAAAGAAAACTACTCTAGTATACAAGCTGGTGCCGTTTCACTTTTTATCAATGATATAAATAAAAAAAGTTTATTTAAAAATCAAACAAAGATATATGGATCTACTAACTTAAAAAAATTTTTATCTGCAAATTATATTAATATAGAAATTAAAAAAAATTATTTTAAAAGCTCCAACATTTCTTACGTTAAGCAATTTCTAAGGATAATCGATAAAGAAAAAACAAGAATTATAGAAGTACATAATCGACCTGCATACATAAAATATATCAAAGATCAATTTGTAAATAAAATTTTTTTTTATTTTCATAATGACCCTTTGTCAATGGAAGGCTCTAAAACTCTAAAAGAACGTTTGTATTTAATAAACAATATAGACAAAATTTTTTTTAATAGTAAATGGTCACAAAAAAGATTTTTTCTTAATTTCAAAAATCCAAAATTATATATACATAAAACAGTTGTTTGTTATCAGTCTACAAATAAAATAAAAATAGATTTCAAAAAGAAGAAAAAAATGATTTCTTTTGTTGGTAAACTTAATTCGGCTAAGGGATATGATGTTTTTGGTAAAGCTGTAATTAAGATTCTTAATAAATATAAAGATTGGAAAGCGATTGTTATAGGAGATGAAAGACGTGAAAATATTATTTTTAAACACAAAAATTTGAAAATATATGGTTTTAAAGATAATAAGTTTATTTTGAACTACCTAAAAAAAGTAAGTATTTCAGTCGTTCCATCCAAATGGGATGAACCGTTCGGTAGAACAAGCTTAGAAGCTGCGAGTAGAGGATGCGCTGTAATTATAAGTAACAAAGGTGGATTACCTGAAACATCCAAAGGCGCCACTATCTTAAAAAAGATTAACGATAAATCATTATTTTTTGAATTAGAAAAATTGATTAAAAACAAAAATTCTTTAATCAAATCTCAAAAATTAAATTTAAAATATTTTTTTTTAACTCACGATTTTGTCACACGCCTGATTGACAACGTAAGAAATCCTTTTCTAAAAAGGTTTAATATTAATCTTAAAAAAAATCCAATTTTAAAGATTATGCATATAACTAATTTTAATTACAGATTTAATGGTAGGCTACATTACAATACGGGTAAAAGGATAAATAATGGTTTATTAAGATTAGGTCATAATGTTTTAGCTGTAAGTGATAGGGATATGATACATGAAAATAAGAGTATTAAAGATTTCTCAGGTATAAAATCTTTACAATTAAATATTGAGGAAAATTTTAAAAACTTTAGACCTGACCTAGTCATATTAGGTCATGCTGATGCTGTAAAAGATGAAACTTTAAATTTTTTAAAGAATAATGACGTCAAAATCGCTCAGTGGTTTCTAGACCCTGTTAGCAAACTTGGTCCTGATTTTGAGAATAATAAAAAAAGAATTACCCAAAAAGATAAATTAATTGACGCTACATTTCTTACTACAGACCCTAAATCTTTAGATTTTAATCTCAAAAATCCTTTTTATATTCCTAATCCATGCGATCAATCATTTGAAACTTTAGAAAATTATAAACATGATTGTGAAAATGATTTATTTTTTGCAATGAGTCACGGTGTACATAGAGGACAATTAAAAAGAGGGAAAAAAGATAATAGAGAAATATTTCTTAATCAATTAATCAAAAAAAACCAGGATATTAAGTTTGAT
Source organism: uncultured Pelagibacteraceae bacterium (assembly GCA_902576765.1). Classification (GTDB taxonomy): domain Bacteria; phylum Pseudomonadota; class Alphaproteobacteria; order Pelagibacterales; family Pelagibacteraceae; genus Pelagibacter. Next base: position 20,026 of record CACGWH010000001.1, on the reverse strand, counting down.
GTATACGGGATGAATAATATTCAACCAGTATGGTCTGACAAATTTTTAGAGTGTTTGTCCAAATCATCAATGGCTCTAAATCTAAGTAGAGGAAAACCTGTAAAATATTATAGTAGTGATAGAATTGCACAATTAATAGGAAATGGTTTACTAACATTTGTTGATGAAAAAACTTATTTATCTGATTTTTTTAGTAATAAAGAAGTAGTTTTTTACAAAGATTTAAACGACTTAAGTTATAAAATGAATAAATACAAAAAAGATAAAAACAATAGAATAATTATTGCTAGAGGTGGTAGAAAATTTTATTTTAAATATTTTAATTCAACTTTAGTTGCAGACTATATAATCAATAAAACACTAGATTTGAGAAGTTCTCGATCTTTCATATGGGAAAAATAGCATTAATAACAGGAATAAGTGGTCAAGATGGATCATATTTAGCCGAATTGTTGATAAAAAAAAAATATAAAGTTTATGGTATTTGTTCGCCATACAAAAAAGTAAATTTTGAAAATCTCAAAAATATAAGAAAAAAGATAGTTATTAAAAAAATTGATATTAACAATTACTCAAAAATAAAAGAAATAATCAAAAATCTGAAACCTGCTGAGGTATACCACCTTGCTGCTCAGAGTTTTATTAACTACAAATTTGAAGATGAATTTTTTAAGTTAAATCCAAATATTAATGGTACACATTATTTATTGTCTGCAATAAAAAACTTTTCAACAAAAACTAAATTTTATTTTGCAGCTTCATCAGAAATATTTGGTAATTCTGCTAAAAAAAAACAGGATGAAAATACAAAGTTTAACCCAAGATCTGCATATGGAATATCTAAGGTAACAGGATATCATTTAACAAAAAATTATAGGGAGGCTTATGGTATATTTGCATGTTCAGGAATATTGTATAATCATGAGTCTCCAAGAAGAAATAAAAATTTTGTTACAAGAAAAATAACACACAACTTAGCAAAAATTTATAGAAATAAAAAACATAAAATTTTTTTAGGAAATATTAATTCAAAACGTGATTGGGGGCATGCAAAAGATTATGTCGTTGCAATGTGGAAAATGCTTCAACAAAATAAACCTCAGGACTTTGTTATTGGTACTGGGAAATTACATTCTGTTAAAGATTTTCTAAAAATTGCTTTTGGATACTTTGGTCTAGATTATAGAAAATTTATAATTATAGACAAAAAATTATACAGAAAAAATGATAAATATATTCTGAGGGCAAATATAAATAAAGCAACAAAAATACTTAAATGGAAGCCAAAAATTAATTTTAAATCTCTTGTAAATGAAATGGTTATTAATGATATGAATTTAGCCTATAAACAGTCATGAAAATATGTTTTGTTGATTCAATTAAGCTTGAATATTCTTTTGAAGATATAAATAATCAAAAAATTAGAGGAGCTGAATCAATTTTAATAAATCTTTCAAAAACATTAAGCTTGAATGGATTAGATGTAATGGTTTTCACTAATTGTAAAAATGAAAATTCACTTAAAAATTATTCATGGTTAAGTTTAAATAGAGTTGATGAATTTAAGAATAACTTTGATATTGTCATCTCAAATAATGATACTAAAATCCTCGACAAATTTAATTGTAAAAAAAAATTTGTTATTTCACATTCAATACAATCAATTGAAAAAGCATTAAGAAAAAAACAATTAATTTCTTATTTTAGAAACAAACCTAAATATCTTTTATTAGGAAATTATCACAAATCTCAAATGTCAAAAATATTTTCAATTTATGGCACAGATATTATTGATTATGGAGTAGATAATATTTTTGAAACTACAAAAATTTCAAATTTTAAAGATAATAAACTATCTTTTTTTACATCAAGACAAGATAGAAATTTAGATATTTTAGTTGAAGTATGGAAAGAAAATATTTTTAATAAAGATTTAAAATATAGATTATTCGTAACACCTATAAAAAAAAATTTGGAACAATTTAATATATTTAATCGCAATATGTTAAATAAAGATGCTTTTGTTAAACAGATTTCAGGGTGCAGAATGATAATTTTGCCAGGACACAAAGCTGAATTATATTGTCTATCAGCCCTTGAAGCAGCAGAACTTTGTCTACCAGTAGTTACAATGGGGATTGGATCACTTTCAGAAAGAGTTGAACACAACATCACAGGCCTAATATCAAAGAGTAAACATGATTTTGCTAGAGATATTTTAGAAATGTATAACAATGATGATATGTGGAATGAATTAAGAAATAATCTAATATCTAGAAGAGGACAAAATTCTTGGGCAAAGGCTGCAAAAAAATTTTTTAAAATAATTAATAATGATAAATAAAAAAGTTCTTATCTTAAAAAATGATAGAGCAGGTGATTTATTTACGTCATTAACATTAATATCATCACTAATATCCCATTATCAAAATATAACTCTATACTTATCTGAATTTAACGAAGGATTTTCCTTTTTTTTTAAAAAAACTTTAATCAAAAAAATAAAGTTTAATCTAACAATCATTAATAAAATCTTAATTTTTTTGGATATTTTTTTTAATAAATATGAAAAAATATATATTTTAACACCGAAAAGTTTTTATTTTATTTTACCGCTAATATTTCGAAAGATTAAATTTTATGCAATAGTTTATGATAATGATGATAAATACCGTCCTGCCAAATTTTTTAGAAAATATTTATACAAGTACGAAATAGTTTATAGAAATAAGTTGAATGATAAAAGTTATAAAGACCTACAGTCAGAATTAATAGACGATGATATTAGTTTAGATATTCATCATAATGCTTTAAATATACCCAAAATTGATCATAAACTTAAAATTTTATTACCAAAAAATTTTATTCTTTTTCAATTTAGATATCTTTTTTTTAATCAATTAGGATGGGGGATAAATGAATTCAACTATTTAATTACACAAATTAAAAGAAAATATGAATTTATTCTTTTTTCGTCTGATATAGAAAAAAACAAATTTTCAAATCATTTTAATAATTATTTTAGAGAAAATTTCTCAATTATTGATACTAACGATTATACTAAAAAAATTAATGATAATAATGATAAAATATTTTATTTAGAAAATATAAATTCTTTAAATCTTTTTTATTTATTAAAAGAATCTAAAATAAATTTAGCTAAAGAGGGCATCTTTAGTCATATATCGTATTTTCATAAGACTAAATGTCATAATCTTTTTAATTTTACTATTGCATCAAAAAAAGATTATCATCACCAAAAAATTAGTTATTCCGAATGGTGTAAAGGTATGAACATTAAATTCTCATTTTTAAATAAAGATATAAAAAAATCAGTCCGGAAAATTTTAAGAAACATTTAAATAGACATGAAATCAATAATTAAAATTAGTCCTTTAATCGCTTTCATTTTACCTATATTAACTGTATTAATCTCATACTATTTATCTATCAAATTTGATTATGTTCAATTTTGTATTCCAAATATTGATGGATGTACATCTATATCGCAAGTAGGAAGATATCCTCCAATAAATTATTTCTTTAAAACTTTTATGTTCATTTCTATTTTTATAATTTTCATATATTGGAAATCAAATTATACTTTGTTGTCACATAATAATTCTTTATTATTATATAAAATCACATTTTTATTAGGTATTTTTTCAGTTATTTTCTTTGCATTATATATTACCTTTCTTGGAGAGGGAGATTATTATAGATTCTTTAGGCGTATAGGTATTTTTATATATATATTTTTCACTGTTATATCCGAATTATTACTTTCAATTTCATACAAAAAAAACTTATATCTATTTAAAAATGATATAATTATAAACTTTAAATTTTATTTTAATATAGTTCTTTCTACTTTTGGTTTGATCCTTTTACCGTTAGTGATCTATAAAATTATAGATTACCCAAATTTTAAAAATATTGTATCTTGGAATTATTTTATCTTAATTCAGATAAATTTTTTAATTACTTTCTTTTGTTGGAAAAAAGTATAATTTATCTCTACTTATTCAATGAAAGCTATAACTTTTAATCTTTTGGCTTGGGTAATGCTTCCAATAATGGATGGATTTGCAAAATATTTAAGTTCAGAACTTCCTGTGTTACAAATAACTTGGGCGAGATACTTTTTTACCGTTGCATTTACATTTCCTATTATGTTCTTATTTTTTCGACAAAATCTTGTATGGACTGATAAACCTAAATTACAATTTATTAGAGGATTAATACTTTTGACTGCAAACATTTGTTTTTTTTATGCAATATCAGTTATTTCTCTTGCAAAAGCATTAACCTTGGCTTTTGTTGCACCTTTAATAGTAACGGCATTTTCACCAGTTTTTCTAGGTGAAAAAGTTGGTTTTAGAAGATGGTCTGCTGTTATTATAGGATTTATTGGATCTTTAGTTGTTATAAGACCTGGTTTTGTTGAAATTAATTTAGCGAGTTTTGCAGCTCTTGGTACAGGAATTATGTACGGTTTTTATTTAATAATAACTCGTAAATTAAGTACTTCTGACAATCCTCTGTTAACTTTATTGTTAACTGGTGTAGTGGGGGCTATTATAATATCAACGATAGTGCCATTTGTATGGGTCAAACCTAGTTTAAATCAGTGGTCAATGATGGCAGCCATAGGAATATTTGCCTGTATAGGGCATTTATTTTTAATATTATCCCTTAAATACGCAGATGCCTCTAAATTAGCTCCATTTAGCTATTTTGAGATCATTACTAACATAATTATAGGCTATTATTTCTTTAGCGATTTCCCCGATAATTGGACTTTCTTAGGATTATTGATTATTGTATTAAGTGGTATCTACATTTCAAGAAGAGAAAATCTAGTTAAAAAACTTTAATAATATGTCATATTTATTTACTAATATTTAAAGTATTACATTAAGTATTTATGTTAAAATATTGTATTTATTATGTTTTTTGTAAATAATAAATGATTAAATAAATATAAGATTTTCAGTTATTTGATATAAAGTTACCTTAATATTATGTTAGAGATTTAGGATTTGTGGCAAATTATTTAGAACATTAAATAACCCTTAAAAATAGGGGCTTTTTTAAGATTGTGGTCATGAAAAATTACACAAAATAGGGTAGTCCAAAAGTATTGATATAGTTGAATAGTAGAGCGATGCATTAATTGAATATACCATTTAAACGTCCATAGAGGGGTCTATTTTAAGAATAGGTTCATATATGGTACAACTGAAGGGTGAATTACGTTATTTGAAAAGAAATCTGGTAAAAAGGCTAAAAAACCTTGATTTTACTAACTATTTTAACCTAAAAAAGGGTCAAAATACATCTAAATTGCTACCTTCTCAGATCTAAGTAATTTGAGCTTTTGCTGAATTCCACCTCTACCAGAGTAGCCTCCAAGACTTCCATCAGATCTAATCACTCTATGACAGGGTATTTTAGGGGCATATGGATTTTTAGCACAAGCATTAGCCACAGCACGAGCAGATTTAGGGCTTTTTATACCCATAGCCACCTGTTTATAGGTTTTAACCTTGCCCTTAGGAATAGTTTTGAGGTATTTCCAGACCTTTAATTGAAATTTTGTCCCTTTTAAAGTCATTTAAATGAAAACCCCTGTTTCCTTGCACTTTTTAAAGGTGCAAAGAACAGTTGTTTTGGCACGTCGTTGATGCGCTACCGCCATGCCTCCCGCTTCACATGTTCAGCGATGCTTTGTGAAGCTTTCTGCCCCCTGGAATTGTACCTCTCGGCTTTTCTCCAATCGGTCAGTTAAGAGTTGCCTCTTAATTGATATTTAACTTATCAAAATAAGATAAAATAGGGTAACACTAAATAGTTGTTTTTTCAAAAATCAGATATTTTTTGTGGATTATGGTGATAACTTTTTATTTAGTTAATAATATTAAGTAACTAGCTAAAAATATGATTGCCATTGTAGACAAAAATATTGTGTTAAAGCTCTTACCAGTATTTCGATATTGAATTATTGTTAAAATAAAAAAACCTATTGAGCTTATTAAAAACCATACTGCTGGAATTTCTCCGTCAATTGAACCCATAAATTTTAATTTAAACTATTGACATTAAAAATCACCTGTTATATAAATTCCGATAATTAATGGTTATCGGAAATACTTATGAATACTTTAATAACTGATGTTAAAAGCTTAGAAATTGAAACATTAAAGAATTTAAAAAATTCAAAAGCAAACAACACGCTTAGAGCTTACGAGTCTGATTTCAGAGATTTTTCTATTTTTTGTACTAAGAATGGATTTTCATCCATACCAACTCAACCTAAAATTATAGCGTTATACATAACTCATCTCTCAAAATCCTGTAAATTTAGCACTCTTAAAAGAAGAATTGCCTCTATAAGTGTAATTCATAAGCTAAAAGGTCATTATCTTGATACAAAACATCCCATAATAATGGAAAATTTACTTGGAATAAAAAGAACTTTAGGATCAAGACAAAAAGCAAAAAAACCTATATTAATCAATGATTTAAAATTAATTATTAAAGCAATAGATGAAGATAAAATAAGAGATAAAGCACTAATATTAGTAGGTTTTGCAGGAGGCTTTAGAAGATCAGAGTTGGTTAATATCTATTTTCAAGATATTGATTTTGTTCCTGAGGGTGTAAAAATACTTATCAAAAGATCTAAAACTGATCAATCAGGTGAAGGATCAATCAAGGCTATCCCCTATTTTGAAAATCAAGAGTTCTGTCCTGTAATTGCATTAAAAGATTATCTAAATAAAAAATTTTCAAACTTAGATAAAAGAAAAAAAGAAGGTAAAATTTTTGAAATTTCAGACAAATCTGTTGCTTTAATAATTAAAAGGTATGCTGAAAAAGCAGGTTTAGACTCATCAAAATATGCAGGGCATAGTCTAAGATCTGGTTTTGCAACAACAGCTGCAGAATTTGGAGCTGAGGAAAGAAATATAATGGCAATGACAGGTCATAAAACAACACAGATGGTTAGAAGATATATACAGGAAGCTAATTTATTCAAAAATAATGCTTTAAAAAACATCAAAATCTAAAAATTTACATTTAATAATTTAGAATTATTCCTAACAAAAATACAATCAAACTGAAGAAGAAAAGATTTATCATTACCTAATCTTTTTAAATCAAAAATATCATATAACTTGAAATTTTTATTTATCATAAAATTAAGAACCTGATCAAATAAGGGAGCATCTTTATTATATTGATGAATTGAAACTTCTAAGATAATTACTTCAAAATTATTTATAAATTCATCTAAACCCTCAAGAACTTTTAATTCAGCGCCCTGAACATCAATTTTAATAAGATTATTTTCATGATTTCTAAATTCATTTGGAATTTCATCTTTAAGTTTGATTGATTTAATTTTTTGTTGTTTTCTTGTATGCGAAGTTTGTTCCTCGAATATAGATGAGCCGTACCCCATATTGTAAAATGTATAAAAACTTTCATTATCAGATAAAAGACAAATCTTATAATTTATATTTGGATATTTTTTTTTTAAATTTTCTAATCTTTTTAAATTAGTATTGTCAGCATCGAATAAAAAAAAATTTGAATTTGGATAAAATTTTAAAAGTTTTTTTGTCCATTCTCCATGACCGCACCCAATATCAAATATATAAGATGGAAAAAAATTTTTTTTCTTTAATGAATTTATTATAAAATTTGCGTTGGTAACTTGATTTTTATTTTGAAATTTATGATTAAGAATAAAATCTTTCGATAAAAGAAACCTAAAAAGTCTACTTATTCTCTCAATTAATTTATCAATTAGATACATCATGAAAAATATTTTAGTGCAAAAAATACTACTAGTGGAATAGTTATAAATGACATTAATGTTGATACGACTATAGTACTAGCAACACTGTCAACTATTTTTTTTGGAGAGTAGATCGATGCTACAAGATAGTTCAAAACAGCACTTGGCATTGAACATTGTATCAATAGGACACCTGCAGCAAATCCCTCTAAATCAAAATATAAAATCAACAAGTATCCAATAATTGGACCAATTATTACTCTTCCTATTGATGATAATATAGCTTTATTAAGCGAAAAAACTTTTAATCTTGTTAATGCAATTCCTAAAGACATTAAGATAAGAAATATCGTTGCATACATAAGTAAAAAAGTGGTATTTTCAACAAATCCAGGTAGTTCTAAATCATAATAAAGTAAAATTATTGCAACAATTATTGCATAAAAAGGTGGACTTTTAAGTATAACATCAAAACTGAATTTTCTATCTGCCAGGAAAACACCTAGTGTAAAATGGCACAAAATAATTAGAGCGGAAATAGCTGCTGAAACACCCAGACCCTGGGATCCATATGCAAATAAACATATTGGCAGTCCCATATTGCCAGTATTTGGCATAGTTAGTGGTGGTAATTCTCTTATGATGTCTTTAGTGTTTAAGAGATATAATATAATTATACCAGTAAATATAAAACCACAAATCGCTATTGCATAATACCAAAAATAATTAATAAAAGTATTAAATGATATATTTACTGGATTTAAAGCATAAATAATCATTGCAGGTGTTCCCACATTTGCTGCAAAGTTTGTAATAAATTTAGTGTCTATTTTTGGATTTTTTTTACCCAAATAATATCCAATTCCCACTACGAAAAAAACAGGAAATAAAACTTCAAAGAGTTTTATATAAATTGCCATTAATTATATAGTCTAATTAGAGTTGGGTGTTTAAGAATATTTTTATTTTTCTTAAACAAGGATAAGCATTTTCTTATATTAATTTCTGTTGTTTTATGAGTAATAATAACGATTGTTGCTTTATTATTCTTTTTATCTGGTGTCTGAATAATTCTTTTTACAGAAATTCTATATTTAGATAATCGGTTAGTTATTAATGAAAGAACGCCCTGTTTGTCTTTAACTTCAAATCTGAGATATAGAGAATTTGCATAGTTATCATTATTAAAAGTTTTAATAGATTTTCTTTTTTTATAAGAAATACCAAAAGGGTATTTAATATTTCCTCTTAAAATAGACAGTAAATCTGAAAGTAATGAGGATGATGTAGGACCAGGACCTGCACCCTCCCCTTGCAATAAACTTTCTCCCACAGGTTTTCCTACTGTTATAACAGCGTTCATAACACCATTAACATTTCCAATGTATGTATTTTTACTTACCAAACATGGATGTACAGTTTCAAATAATTGACCATTTATAATTTCTGATATTCCAAGTAATTTTACTCTAAGCCCAAGTTGACTAGCAGTTTTTATATCTTCTAATTTAATATTTTGAATTCCCTCCATAATACAATTGTTTTTTGAAATTTTAGTATTGAAAGACAGTGCAGATAATATTCTTATTTTAGCAAAGGCATCAAAACCATTTAGATCTAATTTTGGATTACCAGGTTCAGCATAACCGAGTTTTTGTGCTTTTTTTAAAACAGAATCAAAATTTTCATTACTATTTTCCATTTCTGACAAAATATAATTTGTTGTGCCATTAAGAATTCCATAAACTTTTCTAATCTTATTTGTAGCCAATCCTTCCTTGATTGTTCTTAATATCGGTATTCCACCAGCAACAGAAGCTTCAAATTCTAAATTTGTATTATTTTCCTCTGCAATCTTAGATAATGAATCTCCATGTTTAGCAATTAATGCTTTATTTGGTGTAATAACATTAATCTTATTTTTGAGAGCATATTCAACAATTTTTTTTGATATACCATCGGACTGTCCAATGCATTCAAATAAAATATCAATTTTTTTTTCTTTAAAAATCTTTATTGGATTTGTAAAAAAAATTTTTTTATCTATCTTAAAACGCCTTTTTTTATTTTTATTCTTTGCAGAAATAGCAACAATTTTAATTTTTTTTCCGGTTTTAATTTCAATTTCTTTTTTTTTTAAATTAAGTTCATTGTATAAATAAAGACCAACTTGACCTAAACCTACTATAGCTATATTTTTTTCTATATTCATTTTATTCATCTATATTCGGATAAGGGTTTTTTCTGGCATATTCTTCAAGTTGAACTCTAAATTCTTCAAAAGTAATATCATCTGGGAATTTAACATCATTTCTAAAAACAGGCGAGGAGCACGAATATAATAAAATCATAAGTAGAATCAATAATTTGTTCATTTTATACCTTCATTAATCTTGAAACCAAATTTTAAATTCATATTTTGTATAGCTTGACCTGCCCCTCCTTTTATCAAATTATCTAATGCTGATAATATGATTAATTTGTTTTTATATTTAGTTTCACAGATCGATATATTACAATAATTTGTATTAATCACATCATTTGTACTTATTAATGAATTAATCTTTAAAACATTAACAAAAACATTTTTTTTATGAAATTTTTTCATAATCTTAAAAATTTTTTTGATTGAAAAACCCGGCTTTAAATCAACGTAGATTGTGCTGAGAATTCCTCTAAACATAGGTGTTAAATGAGGTGTAAATGTAAAGTTTATAATTGAATTTGTATAATTTTTAAGCTCTTGATCTATTTCAGAATTATGTCTATGAAAACGAATACCATAAGCACTTAAAGACTCGTATAAATTCTTATTTTTGTATTTTTTATGAACACTTCTTCCTGCACCAGAATAACCAGATTTCGAGTCAATAATAATATTATTAGTTTGGATAGATTTATTCTTAATTAAAGGTATTAGTGGTAACAATACTGATGTTGGATAACAACCTGGACATCCAATAATCTTATATTTCTTTATCTTATTTCCAGAAATTTCAGGTAATGAATAAATACTTTTTTTTATATTATTAATTGCCTTATGTTTTTGTTTATACCATTTAAGATATTCTGAACTTTTTTTTAATCGAAAGTCTGCTGCTAAATCAATTAATGTATTTCTTTTTAGTAAATACTTAGATATCTTCTGAGCCTCACCATTAGGTAGTGCTGTAAAAATTATATCTATATCTTTTAAATATTTTTTATCAAATTTTATTATATTTGGTAATTTTTTTGATTTAAGTGATTTATCAAAGAGAGAGATATTTTTACCAACTGAACTATTTCCACATAAATATTTAATTTTAATATTTTTGTGTTTAACCAATAATTTAATTAATTGGACGCCGATGTATCCAGTAGATCCAGCAATTAAAGCATTTAGCTTGTGCATTTTATAGTATAACAGTTAAATATTAAAAAAAAATTATCTTTTAGAGAATTGGAAGCTTCTTCTTGCCTTTTTTCTTCCAGGTTTTTTTCTCTCAACCGCCCTAGAATCTCTGGTGGTCAATTTTTCAGATTTGAGAGTAGATTTAAGACTTTCATCAAACATTACAAGAGCTTTAGAAATACCGTGGACCATAGCACCTGCCTGACCTGTAGGACCTCCACCCTTAACTTGACATCTAACATCATAATTTGTTGGTTGATTTATTATTTCAAAAGGTCTTACAATTTGCATTTTATGATTATCACTAGCAAAATATTCACTATAAAGTTTACCATTAACATAAATTTTTCCAGAACCCTTTTTCAGCCAAACTTTAGCAATTGAAGTTTTTCTTCTGCCTGTAGCATATTTGCTGTCTTTGAAATCTAGTTTTATCTTAGGAGTTTTTAAATTTGATTGTGTATTTTCCATATTAATTTCTAATTATATTTTTATTATTTAACTTATCTAATTCTATAACTTTGGGATTTTGCGAAGAATGTGGATGATCATTTCCAGTATAGATCTTTAATTTTGTTAATTGTTTTCTTCCTAACACGCCACCAGGTAACATTCTTTTTACGGCTAATTTTAAAACCTCACCAGGCTTTTTATTCATAAGTTTTTCTGGAGTTGTTTCTTTAATTCCACCAGGATAACCTGTGTGTCTATAATATTTTTTATTCTGAAATTTTTTACCTGTAAACTTAGCTTTTTCAATATTCTTTACTACAACGAAATCACCATCATCCATATGTGGTGTATAGGTTGTTTTGTTTTTTCCTCTAATTATTTTAGAAATAATTGTTGCTAGTCTTCCAACAACAGCATTCTGAGCATCAATTTCATACCAAGATGAGTTTAATTGATCTTTTTTTAAGAATTTAGACATGGTGCCAGGATTAATACTAATTAAAATTATAAAGTCAAATTGTTAATTATATTGAATTAAAAGGATAATTTGATATAAAAGACTTAGCCGATTTGTACCTTATTGCTGGCTTGAATGCTAAAAAGGATTTCCAACATAATCGGTAGGTATTTGAACTATATTGTACGCCTTGCATAATGCTAAAGTACTAAAAAAGGAGTAAAATGAAAAAAAAAAGAAATAATCCCGAAACTATAGCCATACATGGTGGTGACTATAGAAGTGATCCAGCGACTAATGCGGTGGCAGTTCCTATATATAGGACAACATCGTATCAATTTCAAAGCACTGAACATGCTGCAAATCTTTTTGCCTTAAAAGAATTTGGAAACATCTATACAAGAATCATGAATCCTACGAATGATGTTCTTGAAAAAAGGATTGCAGCTTTAGAGGGAGGTCTGTCATGTCTGACTGTGTCCTCTGGTCAAACAGCATCTACTTTCGCTGTCCTTAATGTCGCTCAATCTGGAGATAATATTATCAGTTCAACTGATCTTTATGGAGGGACTGTATCATTATTTACACACACTTTAAGTAAACTTGGTATAGAAATAAGATATGCAGATCCTTCAGATCCATTAAATTTCGAAAAATTAATTGATGACAAAACCAGAGCTTTCTATGGAGAAACACTTCCAAATCCTTATTTGCGAGTTTTTCCTATAAAAGAAGTTTCAGACATAGGTAGAAAATATAATATACCTTTGATAATGGACAACACAGCGGCACCAGTAATTTGTAAGCCAATTGAACATGGTGCTGCAGTAGTTATTCACTCTCTAACAAAGTATATTGGGGGACATGGTACAGCAGTAGCTGGTAGTATAGTTGATAGTGGAAATTTTGATTGGACTGCTGATCCTAAAAGACAACCGTTATTTAATGAACCAGATGCTAGTTATGGTGGAGTAATTTGGGGTAAAGCTGTTCCAGAGTTAACTGGTGCAAATGTGCCTTTTGCTGTAAGAGCAAGAGTATGTTTGTTAAGAGATTTAGGTTCTGCTTTGGCTCCTGATAATGCTTTTGCTATTATTCAAGGACTTGAGACTGTTGCTTTAAGAATGAAACAACATTGTGAGAATGCTGAAAAAGTAGTTAATTTTTTAAAAAAACATAAAGAAATAACAAAAGTTATATACTCAACAGAACATGATAAAAAGATATCTGATAGAGCAAGAAAATATTTAAGCGGCGGAAATGGTCCTATGGTTGGTATTGAGCTAAAAGGGGGAATTGAGGCTGGTAAAAAATTTATTGAGTCTTTAAAAATGTTTTATCACGTTGCAAATATAGGTGATGCTAGAAGCTTAGCTATACATCCAGCTAGTACAACTCACAGTCAACTAAATGAAAAAGAATTAGCAGCTTCGGGTGTTACTCAAAGTTACGTGAGATTGTGTATAGGTTTGGAACACATAGATGATATTTTAGAAGATTTAGATCAAGCACTTAATAAATCTTCTAAAGGGAATTTAAAGGCTGTTAGTTAAATTTTGTATTTACATAAATAAAATAGATACAAGAACTGACTAAAAAAATTGAACTTAATTGGTGCATAGATGCAATTAAAATTTGTGCACCATACAATATTGTAAAAACACCTAAAAAAATTTGTATGATAATTATAATGCCTAAAAGATTTACGGATTTATATAAATCATAAATTTTATTTCTATATATTTTAAAAAGTATCAAAAGATAAAAAATACCAATTACATAGGCTAAATTTCTGTGAATAAATTGAACAAGCGATGGGTCATCAAATGCTGATAATTTAAACAAATTCGAAATATTATTATCATTAGGAAAATATGTGCTCCCCATTAATGGCCAAGAATTATATATTTTTCCAGCATCCATACCTGATACAAATGCTCCTATAGCAATCTGCACAAATATTAAAATTAAAAAACAAAATGGAATAAATCGATTTATTCTAAAAGATTGATTATTATTAAGAACTGTAATCTTTAGATAACTCCAAAAAATTAATGATAAAATCAAAAAGGCTAAAACTAAATGAACTGAGAGCCTATAATGGCTAACGTCTACTCTATCAACTAAACCACTACTCACCATATACCAACCTAGAAAACCTTGAAAGCATATAAGAAAAAAAATAAAATAAAAATTTAACAGTTTTGAAAATTTAATCTTAAAAGAGAAATATATTAGTGGTAATAAAAAACAAATACCAATTAATCTTCCAAGAAATCTATGAGCCCACTCCCACCAAAAAATTATTTTGAATTCACTTATGGTCATATTGAAATTTTGTAATTTAAATTCAGGAATTTGTTTATAAAGATTGAAATACATTATCCAATCTTCTTGGTTTAAAGGTGGAATAAGTCCTGAAAATAATTGCCATTTAGTAATTGAAAGACCTGAGTCGGTTAATCTTGTCAATCCACCAACAATTATCATTACGGAAATGATAAAAAACATTGTAATTAACCAAATAGATAATTGATTATTAATATTCTTATTTGTTGTGTACATAAGTGAATAAATATAATAATTTTTTTATTATCCAAATATATAAATGTCGCCATTAAAAAGAAAACAACTTAATAAAATTAGATCAGAATTGGATAAAGTCGACAATTCACTTATAAAGATTATTAAAAAGAGATCAAACCTTGTAAAAAAAGTTCTAGCTCTTAAAGAAAAAAAAAAGTCAAATTGTTGACAAGAAAAGAATAAATATCATCTTAAAAAATATCAAAAGAAAATCCTTAAGAAATAATATAGATCCTAAAGTAACTAGAAAAATCTGGATTAATATGATTTCAGCTTACATCGACTACGAAAGAAGAAATTTTAAAAAGAAATAATTATTTACTATGTGGTGGAAGTTTCTTTTCAATAAAAACTTCATGTTTACGAGTAGCCGGATTATATTTCTTAGCTTTTAATTTAATTTTTGCTTTTTCACCACCAGCAGGTTTTTTAACATAATAGAAAAAAGGACTATCTGGTTTGGCTTCTGGGACCAATCTAACTTTTACATGTGTTTTTTTTGCCATACTATTTAAATCCTTTTATTTCCTTTATAATATTAGAAATTTTATTTAATCTATTTTTTAAATTTTTTGCTTTTATAGAATTATTTAAACTTTCGTCAAGTTTTAAAGGTTCTTTATTATCTAATATCTTTTTTACCCCATTGATTGTCATTCCTTGTTCTTTTAATAAGAAATGTACCTTTTTGAGCAATTCAATGTTTTTTGTATCATAATATCTTCTTTTCCCGTTTAAAATTTTAGGCTTAATTTGTTTAAATTCTTTTTCCCAGTATCTTATTGTATGAGTTTGTATCATTTTTCTTTTTTGAGAATTGAGACCTAGGATCTTAGCAACTTCACCTATTGTCTTATATGCATTAGGATCTTTATTCATCTTTTTTCTTATTTATAAGTTCTTTAAATTCTTTCGAAGCTTTAAATAATATTACATTCCTTTTTGAAATTTTTTTTTCTTCTCTTGTTTTTGGATTTCTCCCAATTCTTTGTTTTTTTTCTCTTACAGAAAAAGTCCCAAATTTTGAAATCTTTATTTTTTTTTGTTCTTTTAAGTTTAGGGAAATTAGTGAAAAAAATTCCTCTATAAGGTTTTCCGATATTTGTTTTGAAAATCCTAATTGCATATAGACTAAATTAACTAAATCTTTTTTAGTTAAGTTTATTCTCATGAATTAAATATTTTCATTAATTTTATCTATTAAATTACCTTTAATTATTTTATTACAAACATCAAGAGAATTAGAAAAACCTATATAATCAGTGCCTCCATGACTTTTTACTACAGGTGTGTCTAATCCTATAAAAATTGCACCATTATATAATCTAGGATCTAATCTTTTTTTAAATTTTCTTAAATTTGAAATATTCAATAGTGAAGAAATTTTCCCTAGTAAATTTCCATTTAAGGCTTGTTTAAGTTCATTTGTAATAAAGTTGGCCGTTCCTTCAGCTGTTTTTAAAGCAACGTTTCCAGTGAAACCATCAGAAACAATTACATTTACGTCACCGTCCATTAATTGATTACCCTCAATATAACCAGAAAAATTTAAATTCTTTGATTTTTTTTCATTTAATTTTTGAAATGTTTCTTTAATTGTTTCATTACCTTTAAGTTCCTCAGAACCTATATTTAATAACGCAACGTTGGGATTTTCTTTTGGATAAAGAGATTTGTATAAAGCTGAACCCATTATTGAAAAATCAACTAAATTTTTCGAACTACATTCAATATTGGCTCCAAGATCTAAAACTACACTCATCCCTTTTTTATTTGGCCATAATGCAGATAAAGCTGGCTTATCAATATTTTCTATCATTTTCAGATTTAATTTAGATATTACTAATAATGCACCAGTGTTCCCTGCTGATATAACTATATCACTCTCTTTTTTTTTAACACTTTCAATAGAAAGCCACATACTTGTATCTTTACCTTTTTTAGCAGCCTCAAGTGGACTGTCAGTACTTTTGACTGTATTCTCGGTATGTATAATTTCGTAAAATCCTTTATCTATTTTATTGTTTATTAATTTTGAAATCCGATTTTTATCACCAAAAATCTTGAAGTAATTTTCTTGATTTGATTTGTGATTATATATTATACCATCAATAACTTTTTTTGGTGATCCATCTCCACCCATTGCATCAACAGCAATCTTAATAAGATCTGTCATTTAATGATTTTAAATTAATTAGTCTTTTGGGTCCAGAACTTGTCGGCCTTTATACATACCAGTTTTTAAGTCTAAATGATGGGACAATCTATATTCACCTGATTTTTTATCTTCAATAACATTTTTAGTTGAGAATTTCATATTTTGAGACCTTCTCATACCTGTTCTCGATGGTGTTTGTTTTCGTTTAGGTACTGCCATAATTATGAGTTACTTACACTTTTTAAGAAAGAATTCAAAGTTTTTTTTGATAAAATATTGTTAAAATCATTAAAATATTCGATCAGATGATCAATTTTCTCATAATTGATAAAAAACTTAGATAATTTATTTATTTTGTCTTCATTGTTCATCGTGTCCCAAAAATGAATGTCGCTCAATATAGCGTGAAAAACATTAATGTAATCTTTCATTTTTTTATTTATTGATTGATCACCATATCCAATTTCTCTTATACTTAATTCCATTTGTCTGAAATTGAAATCATATATCTCTTGTAAAATTTTCTTATTTTCCTCAGTTTTATAAACTTTTAGAAAAAAAGCAAAATGAGTTAAAAAAATGGTCAACCGATCTGAAAAAGTATCTTGAGATTTTAGTGAAATATAAAGTTTTTTATTTGTAGTTAAACTAACCAAATTATTGTAAACATTTAAGAACTTAATAGTCATGAAATTTTTTATTAATTTATTTTTATTTTTTTTTCTTATAACAAGTTGCTCATTTAATAAAGTTATAAAAAAACACGGGGTGAGAAATTTGGAAGAAAAACAAGCAAAATTAATAATTCAAAAAACAAATAAAAATGATATTCAACAAATATTAGGACCTCCATCAACTAAAAGTACTTTTGATAGTGATATATGGATTTATATTGAAAGAGAAATTACAAATGAAAGATTAATCAAATTAGGTAAGGAAAAATTATTGACAAATAATGTTCTTATACTTGAAATTAATACACAGGGACAATTAATGAATAAACAATTTTATGATATGAATGATATGAACGAAATTAAGCTTAGTTCACTTAAAACTGAAAACAAATATGGTAAAAAATCATTTGTATATGATTTTTTATCAAGTATGAGACAAAAAATAAATGATCCTCTTGGTAAAAGAAAAAAACCCTAAAGATTTATACTTAACCAGCAATCACAGCCAATAGCAATAAAGCAACAATATTAGTAATCTTAATCATTGGGTTTACTGCTGGACCAGCTGTATCTTTGTATGGATCACCCACTGTATCACCAGTCACAGCTGCTTTATGTGCCTCTGATCCTTTTCCTCCATGATTACCATCTTCTATATATTTTTTTGCGTTATCCCATGCTCCACCACCGGCGGTCATTGATACAGCAACGAATAAACCTGTAATAATAACTCCTAATAACATAGCTCCAACTGAGGCTAATGCAGCAACCTGACCACCAATAAAGAAAATTATGAAATATAAAATAATTGGTGAAAGAACAGGTAATAAAGATGGAATTATCATTTCTTTAATAGCTGCGACTGTTAATAAATCTACCAACTTAGCATAATCTGGTTTTTGTTTTCTCTTCATGATGCCAGGATATTTTTTAAATTGTCTTCTTACCTCAATTACAACTGCTCCACCTGCTCTACCTACAGCTTGCATTCCCATCGAACCAAATAAATAAGGTAACATACCACCTATTAATAAACCAACTACAACATATGGATTTGATAAATCAAAAGTTACTACAATTCCCTCTAATTTGGATCCTGCAACTTTTGAAAAATGTTTGATATCTTCAGTATAAGCAGCGAACAGAACTAATGCACCTAAACCTGCAGAACCAATAGCGTATCCTTTAGTTACTGCCTTCGTTGTATTACCGACAGCGTCTAACGCGTCTGTGGTTTTTCTTACACTGTTAGGTAATTTTGACATCTCTGCAATACCACCTGCATTATCAGTAACTGGTCCATAAGCATCAAGTGCTACGACCATTCCTGCCAAAGCTAACATTGTTGTTACAGCTATAGCTATTCCATATAAACCTGCAATTTGATTTGTTAGTAAAATACCAGCTACAATTATGATTGCTGGTATAGCTGTTGCTTCTAAAGAAATCGCCAAACCTTGTATCACGTTGGTTCCATGTCCTGTTGTTGATGAGCTTGCAACACTTTTTACTGGTCTATAATTTGTGCCTGTATAGTATTCTGTGACCCAAATAAGCAAACCAGTTATTACCAAACCTATTACTCCACAATAATATAAATCTTTACCAGAAAAAGAAATGTTATTTAAACTATAAGTATTTTCCAAACCTAATACATAATCAGTTACTGGATATAAAATAATTAAAGATGCCAATGCTGATACTACAAATCCTTTATATAAAGCCCCCATTACATTTTTGCTTCCACCAAGTTTTACAAAAAAAGTTCCAATTATTGATGTTAAAATACATGCACCACCAATAGTTAAAGGGTAAATCATCATAGACATATCTCCTGGAAAAAATATTGAGGATAAAACCATCGTTGCAACTATTGTGACAGCGTAAGTTTCAAATAAATCTGCAGCCATACCAGCACAATCTCCAACATTATCACCTACGTTATCAGCAATTACAGCAGGATTTCTAGGATCGTCCTCTGGTATACCAGCTTCAACTTTACCCACTAAGTCAGCACCAACGTCTGCGCCTTTAGTAAAGATTCCCCCACCTAACCTTGCAAAAATTGAAATTAAAGAGGCACCAAAACCTAAAGCTACTAAAGCATTTACAATTTCTCTCTCATCAATATTAAATTTCAATAATAAATAGTAGTAAACAGCTATTGCTAATAGTGCTAAAC
Organism: uncultured Pelagibacteraceae bacterium; assembly: GCA_902576765.1. Classification (GTDB taxonomy): domain Bacteria; phylum Pseudomonadota; class Alphaproteobacteria; order Pelagibacterales; family Pelagibacteraceae; genus Pelagibacter. Next base: position 315 of record CACGWH010000001.1, on the reverse strand, counting down.
CAGCAACCAACATTCCAGTTACAGCACCAGATTTAAAGGCAATAGAAAGGCCACTAGCTAGTCCTTTTCTAGATGCTTCAGCGGTTCTAACATTAGCTTGGACAGAAACTAACATTCCAACATATCCAGCTATTCCAGATAAAGCTGCACCAATTAAATAACCTAATCCAACAAGCGGACTAAAAGCGACGCTTACAATCACTAATACAACAACACCAACAATTGCAATAGTTTTATATTGTCTTGCCAAGTAAGCTTTTGCTCCTATTTGAATAGCTGATGCAATATCTTGCATCTTTGAATTACCGGCACTAG